>JAGVBL010000328.1 GCA_020059785.1 Ignavibacteriales bacterium
AAACAGACCATAAAATGTTCTATCAATCAAATTGCCGATAGCACCGCCAAGTATAAATGCAAGTGATAACCTTACAATTAGCTTTTGATGACGTGACTTGTAGAGATAATAAAATATACCAATGCTTGCCAGTAGCGTGAATAACGACAACATCAATTTTGATGAGTCACCCACTTCAATTCCAAATGCAAGACCCGGATTTTCGACAAATGTTATTTTAAAGAAATCACCAATTACGTTAATACTTTGTCCGTAGTACATACCATCAGCATGGATGTTAAACAAAGGGATAGTTCCCCCCTTGACAAAGAACTTAGTAATTTGATCTGCAATAACAATGAACAGCGTTGAATATAAAACTTTCACCACATTTCCAATTCAGTTAAAGAATTATGCTTTCATTTTCTGTTTGACCTGCAAACAATGTTGTGTATGAGGAACAGCCATTAATCTATCTTTTGGAATCAAAGGGCAGGTAGGACAAAGATATTGCGGTTCATCAATACACTCAATACAAATACCATAAGTGCCGTTTTCAATTCTTTGAAGAGCATCATCGAGATACCCGAGGAATTTATTTTCGCGTTGAGCCCATAGATAGAGTTTCTCTCTTTCCATAGCATCGGTTCCCTGTTCAGCCATATGAAGCGAGTATGGAGAGTTTTCGTTAACATACTGACCGGTTGTTGGATCCATCATTTGATCTTTCAAGGCTTGCAGCTGCTCTATAATTTCATTTCTTTTTTCATTAATTACTTTTCTGAAATCCTCGAGATCTTTCTTGGAATAACCCTGAATTTTACGGACACGTTTGGTTGGAGAAATTACTTCAACCTGTTTACTTCTTTTAGTTTTTGCAACAGGTTTTTTCGCAGCAATTTTTGATTTAACTGACTTTTTAGCTTTAACAACCTTCTTAGGTTTGTTTACAGGTTTCTTTACCGTTTTCTTTTTTGCAGCAGGTTTTGCTGTTTTCTTTTTATCTACTTTTTTTGCCATAGTGCCTCCAATATTTAAATTTTTGCTTTAACTATTGTTATAATACAATCGTAGTCACCTATTTTCCAGTCCTGTTTATATCCACCATCAATTTCAGATTGAATTACACTTTCAGCAAGAACTTCATTAGCAATATAATCAGAAAACTTATTAATATAACCAAGTAATTTTTCGTCACCTTTAACAGATAGATTGATACGATCCACAACATCAAGACCATGATCTTTCCTCATATTCTGAACACGATTAACAAATTCCCTTGCATATCCTTCTGCAATAAGTTCTTCAGTTAATTCAGTATCAATTGCTACTGTTACTCCTTCTTGTGATTCAACAAGCCATCCTTCAATTTCGTGACTTATAATTTCGACATCATCACGTGATATTGTAACTTGCTGACCTTCTATTTCAATCTGATGCTCTCCGGTTTTTTCTAACATGATAATAGCATTCTTATCCAGATCCTTTATAGCAGCAGTAAGTGGTTTAACAAGTTTACCGTACTTAGGACCAATAGCCTTAAAATTAGGTTTGGCGGATTTATTTACAATGCCCGAATCATCTTCTAGAGCAATAAGTTCTTTTACATTAATTTCTTCAAGAACAACATCTTTCATTTTTTCAAGTGCATCACGTTTGGATTTATCGACAACAACCATAATTTTTTTCAATGGCTGACGAACCTTAAGATTATGTTTAGCGCGCATGGAACGTGTTAGATAAACAACGCGCTGGGCAATATCCATCTTGTCTTCCAGTTCGGTTTCAACAAAACTCGGTTTTGGAAATTCAGCCAGATGAACAGATTCATAATTTTCGAGTTTAGTTATTGAATTAAGACTCTGATACAATTCCTCTGCCACAAAGGGAATAAACGGTGATGATAATTTTGCAATCGTTAATAGGCATTCATATAAAGTCTGATAAGCCGATAATTTGTTCTTATTGATTTCAGATTTCCAGAATCTTCTTCTGCTTCTTCTAACATACCAGTTGGATAACTGGTCGATTGTAAAATTAGAAACCTGTCGTGCTGCTTTTGTAACATCATATTGATTCATTAACTCTTCATATTCGATTACCAGCGAACTAAGTTTGGAAATTATCCATCTGTCAATTTCTGGTCTCTCATTATACGGTATCAAAGGTTCGGCAAAATTGAACCTGTCTATATTAGCATAGAGTGTAAAGAAGGAATAGGAATTAAGTAACGTCCCAAAAAATTTTCTTTGTACTTCTACAATTCCATCTTCGTCAAACAATGTCGGTTTCCACGGCGGACTGGTTGTTACGAGATACCATCTGGTAGTATCGGCACCATATTTATCGAACAAGGTAAAAGGATCAACAGTATTACCGCGGCTTTTAGACATCTTTTGACCTTCTTTATCAAGGATCAATTCATTAACAATCAGGTTCTTATAAGTAACACTATCGAATAACATAGTACCGATTGCATGTAACGTATAGAACCATCCTCTTGTCTGATCAATTCCCTCACAAATAAAATCGCACGGATAATTATTCTTAAACAACTCCTGATTTTCGAACGGGTAATGGAATTGTGCAAACGGCATTGCACCGCTATCGAACCAAACATCAATTAGTTCCGGAGTGCGTTTAAATATCTTACCATTTATTTCGAATTTAACTTCATCAACAAACGGTTTGTGAAGATCAATTTCACTATCCGGTAGATCCTTAACTAAAATTTTCTTCCCGTTTCTTTCAACAAAACCGTCTTTCAATTCCTTAATTGAGCCCACGCATATCATCTCACCATCGTCATTAAGCCAGATAGGAAGCGGAGTACCCCAGTATCTATCCCGGGATAAGGACCAATCTTTATTCTCTTCCAACCAGTTACCGAACCGACCGGAACCAACTTCGGGTGGACACCAATTAATCGTATTGTTCAATTCGATCATTCGTTTAGCAACATCTGTAGTTCTTATATACCAGCTGTCGCGTGCATAATAAATAAGCGGGTTATCGCATCGCCAGCAATGCGGGTATGAGTGGAGATAATCATTAGTTGCACGATACAGCAATCCCCTCTCTTTAAGATTTCTTATAATATCCGGATCAGCTCCTTTTTCCTCTTTGGTTTCAAACTGAATTGTCTTTACGAGTCGTCCAGCAAAATCAGTAACCTGTTCAGTAAATCGTCCGCTTTTAGTAACCGGCTGGATAAATGGTAAATCAAATTTACGGGATACTTCATAGTCATCTGCACCAAAAGCCGGGGCGATATGAACAACACCTGTTCCATCTTCAGTGCTTACAAACTCGCCCGGAATTACGTACCATGCTTTTTTATCAACAGGTATATAAGAAAAGAGTGGTTCGTAATTTTTGTTTAAAAGCTGATTGCCTTTTAACTCTTCCAATACTGAATAATCTTCCTTAATTACATTTAACCTGGCTTTTGCTAAATAGAGTACTCCATGTTTTTCATGTTTTATCTTTACATAGTCGATATCGGGTCCAACAGCAAGTGCAACATTTGAAATAAGTGTCCAGGGTGTAGTTGTCCATACAAGAATGGAAGCATCTTCATCCTTAAGTTTGAATTTGACAAATACACTCGGATCCTGAACTTCATCGTAACCAAGTGCAAGTTCATGCGAGGATAAAGGAGTTTCGCAGTGAGGACATTGAGGAACAATTTTGAATCCTTTATAAATCAAACCTTTTTTGAAGTATTCCGATAAAGCCCACCACACAGATTCAATATATTCATTTGTACAAGTTATATAAGGATCATCAAGATTAATCCAGTAACCCATACGCTCGGTAAGAGTACGCCATCCCTCTTTCATTTCGATATGATGATAAACAAGTTCCTTGGCTTTCTTATTAAAGTCGGCAACACCGTATTTTTCAATATCGGATTTTTGAGTAAAACCAAGATCTTTTTCGAGAGCTATTTCAATCGGTAACCCATGGGTATCCCACCCGGCTTTTCTGTGAACTCTGTAACCCTGTAAAGTTTTATAACGGCATACAAGATCTTTAAGTGTTCTTGCCATAACATGATGAATTCCCGGTCTTCCATTTACAGTTGGGGGCCCTTCGTAAAATGTGAATGGTTTATTCTGATCTCTAGATGAAATGCTTTTTTCAAAAATATTATTTTCTTGCCAGAATTTGAGAATTCTTTCTTCAATTTCAGGGTAATTAATTTTATCGCCTAATTGTTTAAACATCTTTCGTCTCTACAAAATGAATTTTTGTTTAGTTATTAATTTCAGATTATTTATACGCGGGAATTAACTCACTCCTCATCCGATTCATATCTTTTTAGTAATTCTTTTTCAGCAGAAATAAATTCTTTCAATCTAATTTCAATAAGGTTTTTACGTTCAATCATATCATCTATAGTCTGCTGAGTTTCATAAAGCATTTGCTCGGATTTAAGTCTGGCATCTTCAATTATAAGTTTGGCTTCGTGATGAGTATTTGCCAAAAGTCTTCTAACTTCTTCAAGTTTATTTTTATTGCTATCGCCATCTTTCTGCAAAATTATTAATTCGCAAACAGCCATTCCAAATAATGCCATAGAGCCCAGAGTTATATTACGAAGTACATAGAGGATCATATTTTCGACAATCAACTCACTAAGACCAAAGTATTCACTGAAGATTGATACCAGGATTATACTTACAAATACAGATGCAACAATAACAGAAAAAATTACTTTGCCGCCGTGGTTATAACCAAGAGTTTTATTAATAAGCCAGCCGCAAGCAAATGAAAAAACAGATAGTACAAACCACACAGAAAAATTCTGATAACCGGCTTTGAAGAGATCCGTACTCAAAAAGTTGGAAGCAAAAATGATTACCGCAAGTAATCCGGCTGTAGCGTAGTAAATTGATTTTCTCTGTGTCATAATGCTTTAATTACCTCTTTCATAATCAATGTCATTTTTGGTTCGGCCATCATAGCAGTTGCAATAATTTCTTTTACGTCTACTGGTTTAAGCGAATCTGGGAAGCATTCATCTGTAATAATACTAAAACCGAGAACGCGCATTCCTGAATGAACAGCAACAATATTTTCAGGAACGGTGGACATTCCAACAACATCGGAACCGATTGATCTTAGAAATCGGTATTCAGCTTTGGTTTCAAGATTTGGTCCCGGTACAGCAACATACACACCTTTTTGAACCCGGATTCCATTGTTAAGTGCAATTTGTTCTGCCAGATTAATTAATTCTGTGTTATATGGTTCGCTCATATCAGGAAATCTTGGTCCGAATTCATCCTCATTTTTTCCGATTAACGGATTATCACCCAACAAATTAATATGGTCAACCATCAACATAATATCGCCATGTTTAAACAGAGGATTCATACCACCGCAAGCATTAGAAACAAGTAGAGTATTAACACCAAGTTTTTTCATAACACGAACAGGATATGTAATTTGCTTCATTGTATATCCTTCGTAATAATGAAATCTTCCTTGCATTGCAACTACATCTTTACCATTAATTTTACCAAAGATTAATTTACCCTGGTGGGATTCAACAGTTGATAGCGGAAAGTGAGGAAGCTCTGCATAATCCAGTTGATGTTCAATTTCAATTTCTTTTACCAATCCTCCTAAACCGGTGCCAAGTATAATACCGACGGGGTATTCTTTCTTTGTCTTGCTACGAATAACATTTAACGTTTCATTAATCATGTTAATTAGTTTGCTCATAATAATTTCTCCAGAATATCATCCACATTAATTTCGGACTGGTCAACTTTCTTAACCTGTTCTTTAATTACTTCTTTTTTATGAACTTTTTTTGTTTCGATATTTTCCACATTAAACTCAAGAAGACTTGCCTGAGTATCGATCATAGCTTTAATTCGGGAGACAAGAAGTTTTTTCTCTTCTCTTAATTTAAGTACGGAATCGCGTATTGAATTAGCATTCTCTTTGGCTTTTTCAATCAACTGGGCTGCTTTAAGTTCAGCTTCTTTAAGCATCAATGCGGTTTGCTTTTTGGCAGAATCCATTGCTTTTGTTGTTGATTCTGTTGCATTCAACATTGCATTCTGAAGATTTTTTTCGATTCGTCTGAATTCTTTAATTTGATCTTCATTACGTTCAATTTCCGCTTTCAACTTTTCATTCTCTTGTTGAAGTCGCTCGAATTCATCGGATAATTTCTCGAGGAATGCTTTTACCTCATCCTTATCGTAACCTCTAACCGACTTATTGAATTCCTGATTCTTAATTCCAAACGGAGTGAATTTCATTTCAGTCCAATTTAATTCTCTTTTAATTGATTAGTTGTAATCTCTTTCGCCAAAAATTGCTGTGCCAATCCTAAGCATAGTCGACCCTTCTTCAATTGCAATATCATAATCGTTTGTCATTCCCATTGAAAGTTCTTTAATCGCGAATCCGGAGTTATTCAATTTTTCCTTTAACTTGCGGAGGTTTATAAAACAATTCCGAATAATGCTCTTATCATCAGTAAACGGAGCCATAGTCATTAATCCAACCAAATTAAGATTCTTTGACTGCGAACAAAACTGAGCTGTTTCAAAAATTTCTTTCTCGTTACGCAACCCAAATTTTGATGCTTCCGATGAAGTGTTAATTTCCAAAAGAACATTCTGAATTTTAGAAACTGATTCAGCTTTTTTATTTATTTCGTCAGCAAGTTTTATAGAATCAACAGAATGAATGAATTCCGCACTTTTTATTACATATTTTACTTTATTCGATTGAAGATGACCAATAAAGTGCCAAAAGAAATCACCTGTAATAGATTCCGATTTATCCCGTAATTCCTGGGCTTTATTCTCACCAAAATCTTTTAATCCCGCATTATATGCTTGCTTAATTATATCCAGCGTTTGAGTTTTTGATACAGCGATCAACCTCAAATCAGAACGAATTCTGCCGTTTTTAAGGCAAATTTCTTCAATTTTTTCATTAAGCCGCTTTATATTTTCAGAAATCATATTGCAAAATTAAGGGTGAAAAGCTATCCCTTTTGATACTAAAAGTCAATGAAACTATGTTGCAAATATAATGAAAAAGGGACTATGCTTTAGTCCCTTTCCCAATAAAATCATATATGATTTTACTACTTAACTACAACCGGTTGTTGCTCCACAAGTAGTACATTTTAAACAGGTACCATTACGAACCATAGTCATACTCTGGCACTCAGGGCAGATATCTCCGGTGTAACCTCTTTCCCTTGCTTTAGCGACGGGATCATTAAGGGTAATCATTTTAATTTTTGCTTTAGTATTTTCAGTATTGTTTGAAATATCGTCATGAATTATATGATGATCAAGCTCAATGGTCTTCTCGCTAACAATTTCTTCAGATTCAAAATCCGGCTCGGCAACTGAGCGGTAATCTCCTTTTACAGAGATCTCATCATCTTCCACATGCGAGAGATCATTGCGGTTAAGGTATGTAACCGCCAATTCTCTAAATATATAATCTATAACAGAAGTTGCCATTTTAATTCTTTTATGACCGGATACAACACCACTTGGCTCAAAGCGGGTAAATACGAAAGCGTCTACAAATTCTTCCAGTGGAACCCCGTGCTGCAATCCAAGTGAAATTGAAATAGCAAAACAGTTCAGCAAACTACGGAATGCTGCACCTTCTTTGTGCATGTCTATAAATATTTCACCCAATTGACCATTATCGTATTCACCTGTTCTTATGTAAACCGACTGCCCGTTAATTTTTACCTTTTGTGTGTAACCGGTTCGTCTATCAGGAAGTCTTCTTCTCTTTGCAATATATCTGTGAATAATTCTTTCTGCAATTTTTACTATGTCATTTTCTTCTTTCTTTTCAAGAAGATCTTCAATTTCCTCTTCGGTCATAGAGTTAAGTGGCTGAGACAACTTTGAACCGTCCCTATAAAGAGCATTTGCCTTACATCCCAATTTCCAGGATTGATAGTAGGCATACTTAATATCTTCTATTGTAGCAGAATTCGGAAGATTAATAGTTTTAGAAATTGCACCGGAAATAAACGGTTGGGCGGCAGCCATCATAAAAATGTGTGCATCGGATTTGATAAATCTTGTTCCCCTTTTACCGCATTTATTTGCGCAGTCAAAAACCGGATAGTGTTCGTGTTTTAGAAAAGGAGCGCCTTCAACTGTCATTGTTCCGCACACATAATCATTTGCTGTTGCAATTTCCTCTTTTGAAAAACCAAGTTCTGTAAGTAAGTCGAAACCGAAATCATTAATCTGTTCATCTGTAAAACCAAGATTAGACTTAAGGAAACGATCTCCAAGTGTATACTTATTAAATGCAAAACTTAATTCGAATACCGATGGTAATGTCGATTCAATTTTGTTAAGTGTATCTTCTGTAAATCCTTTAGCTCTAAGGGATTCGTGATTAATATATGGACAACCAACAAGGGTTCCAGCACCTTTAGCATATTTAACTATTTCTTTACTCTGATCCTCATTGTACCCAAGTTTTTTAAGAGCCGGAGGAATAGATTGATTTATAATTTTGAAATACCCGCCACCGGCAAGTTTTTTGAATTTAACTAACGCAAAGTCAGGTTCAATTCCGGTTGTATCACAATCCATTACCAGACCAATTGTTCCGGTAGGAGCAATAACTGTTACCTGTGCATTTCTGAATCCGTATTTCACACCATATTCAAGAGCAAGGTCGGCATCTTCGCGTGCTGCTTTTAGAAGATCGGAAGGACAGAACTCCGGGTTAATTCCCATAGGATAAATTGTTAGTCCTTCATATTCTTCTTTGGGAACATTGTAAGCGGCACGTCTATGATTGCGTATAACCCTTAACATATGTTCCTTATTATTTTCATACATAGGGAAAGGATTTAGTTCTTTGGCCATTTCTGCCGAAGTAGCATAAGCTTTCATATGCATAATTGCCGTAAGAGCACCGCATATTGCATATGCTTCTTTACTATCATAAGATATTCCCTGACGCATTAACAAAGAACCAAGATTTGCATAACCTAAACCCAATGTTCGGTATTCATAACTCTTTTGTGCAATTTCCTTGCTTGGATATTGCGCCATTAAAACACTAATCTCAAGTACAATTGTCCATAGGCGTGTAGCATGTCTGTATGCTTCTATATTAAATTCCTGTGTATCATCATTATAAAACTTAACGAGGTTGAGTGAAGCTAAATTACATGCGGTGTCGTCAAGAAACATGTACTCGCTGCAAGGGTTTGAAGCGCGGATCGGTCCGCTTGCTTTACAAGTATGCCATTCATTAATTGTAGTATCAAATTGTAAACCCGGGTCTGCACATGACCATGCGGCAAAAGAAATTTCGTCCCATAATTTTTTAGCCGGCATAGTTTTACAAGGTTTCGGTTTTCTATTCTCTTTTTCAGCTTTGAACTTTTCTACCCGCCAATACAAATTCCAATCACTATCATTTAGAACAGCTTGCATAAAATCATTTGTAATACGAATAGAGTTATTCGAATTTTGTCCGGAAACTGTTGCATAAGCCTCAGAATTCCAATCCGTATCGTACACGGGAAATTCAATTGATTTAAAACCAAGCCGGGCAAGTTTTATAACTCGTTCAATATAATTTTCAGGTACATTTACTTTTCTTGCTTCAAGAATTGCTTTACGAAGATGAATATTAGTACGTTTATTAAATCTGTCATTTTCAGGATGTTCGGCAAAGCAAGCTTTCAAAATATTATTAAGGTGTAAATTGCAGAGTTTACTTCCAGAAACAAGAGCCGCAACTTTCTGTTCTTCAACAACTTTCCAATTTATATACTCTTCAATATCCGGATGATCGATATCCAGTGTAACCATTTTTGCAGCGCGTCTTGTTGTACCGCCGGATTTTATTGCGCCGGCAGAACGGTCACCAATTTTTAGGAATGACATTAATCCGGATGATTTACCGCCGCCGCTTAACGGTTCGTTTATTCCTCTAATACTAGAAAAATTTGTACCGGTACCTGAACCATATTTAAATAAACGTGCTTCACGAACCCATAGGTCCATTATTCCGCCTTCATTAACAAGATCATCTTTAATTGATTGAATGAAACAAGCATGTGGCTGCGGATGTGTATATGCATCTTCTGATGATGTCAGTTTACCTGTTTGATAATCGACATAATAATGACCTTGAGAAGGTCCGTTTATTCCATATGCCCAGTTTAATCCGGTATTAAACCACTGGGGAGAATTTGGTGCAGAGAATTGAGATGTAAGCATATACATATGTTCATCATAGAATGCTTTAGCATCTTCTTCAGAATCGAAGTAACCGGCTTTCCATCCCCAATATGTCCAGGTGCCGGCTAATCTATGAAATACTTGACGTGCATCTGTTTCAGAACCATATCGATCTTTTTCTGGTAATTCTTCCAATGTTTTTGTGTCGGGCGCCGATTGTTGAAGCCACTTTGGTACATTATCTTCTTTTATCTTTCTTAGTAATCTGGGAACACCCGCTTTTCTAAAATACTTTTGGGCTAAAACATCTGTAGCAACTTGCGACCATTCTTTTGGAACAAAAACATCTTCCATTTTAAAGACAATAGAACCATCCGGATTTTTAATTTCGGATGTACGTTTAACAAACTCTATTGATTCAAGAGGGTCCTTACCCGAAACGGTAAACAGACGATTAATCTTCATTTTGTCTCCAATCTTTCTTCGGTTTCGGTTAACAAAACTTGTTAATTATTATTTATGAATATTTTTAAATGAACTAGATGAGTGGGGCGAGCAACATAAATAAAAAAAATTTTTTAAGCAATCATTTAAATAAACTTTTAAAAAATTATTCATTTGTTTTATCTTTTGCTCAAAGGCAATATAATAAATAATTGTTTGAAGAAAATATTGTTTTTTTATTTAATTTTATTAAAGGGATTTATATCACAAAAATTATTGGTGGAATTATGAAGATAGAACGTTCAGCAGGAATTTTATTACACCCCACATCATTACCCGGTAAATTTGGAATTGGTGACCTAGGACCGGAAGCGTATAACTTTGTTGACTTTATGAAAGCTGCCGGCCAAACACTCTGGCAAGTTTTTCCTCTTGGACCAACAGGTTATGGCGATTCACCCTACCAATCTTTCTCTACATTTGCTGGTAATCCGCTTTTAATAAGTCCGGAATTACTTTACCGAGAAGGGTTGTTAAGTAAAAATGAAATTAAAAATCCCCCACATTTCGATCCACACAAAATCGAATTTGGCAATTTGATCGAATATAAAACAGGTCTATTAAGAAAAGCTTACAAAAAATTTTTAGAAATCAAAAGTAACTTTGAAGATGAGTGCGGGGACTTTTGCAGCGCAAATAATTACTGGCTTGACGATTATTCCATTTTTATGGCAGTAAAAAATTATCATAATGGAATTGTATGGTCTCAATGGGATAAGGAAATTGCCTTTAGAAAAGCCGATGCAGTAATAAATTGGAAGAGGAAATTAACAGATGAAGTTAACTATCATAAGTTTGTTCAATTCATTTTTAATAAACAATGGAAAGATTTAAGAGAATATACACATAGAGCAGGAATAAAAATTATTGGCGATCTTCCGATTTTTATTGCTTACGATAGTTCCGATTTATGGTCGAACAAAGAACAATTTACTGTAAAGGAGGATGGTTCGCTTGCATTTGTTGCCGGAGTTCCTCCGGACTATTTTAGTGCAACCGGCCAGTTATGGGGAAACCCTTTATATAAATGGAAAATGATGGAAAAGGATAATTTCAGCTGGTGGCAGAAAAGAATTTCCAAACTGCTTGAACTTGTTGATATAATTAGAATAGATCATTTCAGAGGATTGGATGCATACTGGGAAATTCCCGGCGG
>JAGVBL010000119.1 GCA_020059785.1 Ignavibacteriales bacterium
ACATTTTTCTATTAAATAAATTTGTTAATAATTATTGGCAGTAGCTTTTTATTCGGCATTGTTGTTCGGGGCGGACGGGTGAAAAGCCACGCCGTTATACTTACTAGAAGTAATATGAAAAAACTTGTTGCATTCATACTATTATTGTCATTTACATTGAGTGCTTGTTCTCATGTCGTTCCAAAATATCAAAATGAGTCTAGGTCAGAATTTTATAATAGAATTAATAAATTGACTAAGGATAAAACTGTATCGTTAAAAATGGTTTCCGGACAAACTATAGATTGCAAAGAACTTCAAGTTAATCCAGATTCAACAAATTATCGAGATGTGAATTCTCATTCATTGTGGTCGATTGCGACGAATAAAATCATTTCGGTTAGTTTAAACGAAGGTGAAAGAGGGGCTTGGGAGGGTCTTTTATACGGAACATTAATTGGCGGAGTAGCTGGATTGATCCCAAATTTAATTTTAACAAAGGGAACTAGTCATCCAAGTGGGGATCCAATGCTCATAATCTACGGTGCAATAGCCGGAGCTGTTATTGGAGTAATTTATGGTTCTTATAATGAAAGCAAAACAACAATTGAGTTTGAGGATTAAATTATATTTGTTTTTTAACGTAAGTATAACACGCAACTCAAAGCGACCGCGTCTTTGACGCAGTCGTTTGATGTAGTTATAGGGTTTAGTTTTTCAGAGTAAGTTTGTTGTTCAAAGTTGATTTGTAAAACGAAGTTGATTTAAAAATAAAAAAGGGTAGTTGCCATAAGCGTCATAGTAGTTATTGGCGGCGCTTTAGTTGCAAGGCCGTTATGCCTATAGCTAAAATAAGATTATGATACTTTATAAATACCTTTCACCTGATAGAATAGATGTTTTATCTAAGCTTAAAATTAGATTTACGCAGTTTGGTGCTATGAATGATCCTTTTGAAGTAAGTATCAATATTGATAAAATATCTGAGCAAACCAATATTTATGAATTAACTAAGAAGGATTTTAAGTCATTAATTGAAGAAGGTTATGAAAAGTATCCAGTGGTGCAATCGATTATTTCTAAAGAGGATTTTATTAATCTTGCATTACCTCTTGAAGAATATCTTAAACCATATGTGATAGAGAATATGAATAATGTAATTGAATTGTTGCCAGATGTTTTAAAAAGCAAATTGGATGTTGGAATGGGAGCTTTATCATTGTCAGAAAAATGTGATCATCAACTTATGTGGTCACACTATTCAGAAAATCATATGGGCTATGTTATTGGATTTAATGGTAAGCATAACTATTTCAATCAAAGAATAAGTGAAAATGATGAGCTAAGACATTTAAGGAAAGTTGTCTATGTAAACAAGAGACCTCAAATAAATCTGATGAATCCTAATGGAGTTGAAATATTTACAATCAAACATACGAATTGGGAATATGAATCAGAATGGAGAATGATTCTTCCATTTACTGATGCTTCAGAAATGATTCATAATAATAAATATCCAATCTATTTGTTTGATTTCCCAGCAAGTTCAATTTCTTCTATAATTCTTGGTTCTAAAATGGAAGATTCACATAAAGAAAAAATAAAATCAATATTAAAATCTGATACAATTTATTCTCACATAGAATTATTTAATGCAACACTCGACAAGGATACTTTTACGATAAACATTAAGAGAATTTAGGCATAACCCGTTCTTCAAGCCGACCGCATCTTCGATACGGTCGTTTGAAGTAAAATTAAGTTTGGTTGACAAAAATTGGTAACTATTAGAAGTAGGTTGTAATAAAAAAGTATTTATAAAATTATTGGCGTTAGCTTTTCAAAGCTGTATTGCTGTTATGGGCGGCGGCTTAAAAACAACGCCGTTAGGCTACAAACAAACTTAGGTAAAATATGGTTGATGATTTTATAAAAAATATTGCGGATCTGTACATAAAAGAAGATGGTAACAGTGATTCTTACGATAAGGAGAGATCAAAAATAATTTCCATTCTATCATCATTAGAAAAAGAATTATCGAGCATTTATGAATTTATTTCACCGATTGGAAGAGGTGGTTCTGGAATTGTTATTAAATTATTAGATAAACAACTTAAAATCCCACGTGCGCTTAAATTTCCTAGACCTAAAGCGGATGAGTTAATTGAATCAATAAAAAATGAAATTATAAATTTAAAGAACCTTAAACACGATAATATAATTCGAATTTATGCACTTGGAGAATTAACAGTAACTATTGATGGAACTATTAATTACCCTTATTTCGTAATGGATTATATCGAAAATGCTCAAGATATTAAGAAAAAGTTAAAGAATAAATTATCAGTGATCAATGATTCGAAGGAGTTAAAGTATATTACATCTTGGTTGTCCGATAAATTATTCCAAGTTTCATCAGCAATAAATTACTGCCACAAAAATGAAACAATACATTTTGATGTAAAACCATCAAACATCCTAATCACAAATGAAGACAAGCCAATCCTCAGCGATCTTGGGCTTGCAAAGAAAAAATCATCCTCTCAAATAAAAGAAGTGATTGGTTTTACAATATTTTATGCTCATCCAGACTTAAAGTTTGAATATGCACATATGTCTAGTAAAAATAGGGTTAAAAGGGAGGAATGCCCTAATAACTTTAAATTTTCGTGGGACATTTTTGCTTTTGGTAAATCTATTTTAGAATTATTAGCTATTATAGAACAAAAATTTCCCGATACAGTATTATATGATTATATATTCAATTATTTACATCTTTTAGCTTGTAGGATGCTAGATGGACATAATTTAGATGCAGATAATATTGAGAGGTTGAAAAGGAAATTTAAAGAAGAAGGAGAGGATGTATCAGTATTTTATGAAAACTGGTTAGAGTTAGAAGCTAAAGAATTTTCTTCATTAAAGTATACTAAATTTCAAGATATATATATTGATCTAAAGAAATTAAATTATGACGATATTTTCAAAGATGATGTCCCTGAGCTAAATATATATTTCACAAAGAAAATCCAAAGCTCAGATGGATTTAATGCCCCATTTAGTAGTAGAGTTAAGCGAATAGTTGAGCATCCAATATTTTCTAGATTGGTAAATGTACCGCAACTAGGCCTTGTAAATACGATCTATCCTACTGCATCACATAATAGACTTGAACATTCCCTTGGCGTATTTAGGAACTGTTGTTTATATATTAATTCTTTGTATAATGATTCATACAATCCATTATTTAAACAATTAGTTAATGCTGATGACATTAAATCTCTTTTACTTGCAAGTTTATTGCACGATATTGGTCATTATCCTCTTGCCCACGAAATTGAAGAAATTTTACCGCAATTACGCCACGAGGAGTTTGCAAGTATACTTTTTAATAATAAAACCGAAGACAAGTATGGCAATACTTTACGCGATATAATTGAAAATGAAGAATGGGGCTGGGGTAGCAAAAGTGATAGCATAAAGGAGGTTTTATTTGGTCAGAAGGATGACGCCACACTATTTTCAAAAAAAGAATTAAAAACTAAAATGCTATCTTCTATAATCGACGGTCCAATAGATGTGGACAAAGTAGATTTCTTAATAAGAGATAGTAAAAACTGCCATTTACGATATGGTGAAATAATTGACTTCGAAAGGTTATTAAATAACTTAACGATTATTATTTTTAATGACGATGACAAACAAATCAATTTTTCTGTTGGATGTTATGAAAAAGGCCAAACAGCAGCAGAGTCTCTAACTTTTGCACGATATCTTTTATATCAATCATTATATTGGCATCATACAGCCAGAAGTATTAGAGCTATGTTATTACAAGCAATTTCTAATGCTAATTTTCATTTTATTAAAAAGAAAACAAAATCAAATTTTGCAACTGAATTTACTAATTTTTTAGGTCTTGAGACTAAAATCAATTCAATTCATATAGAAGATGTACTTGACTTTATATATCAATATACGGATAGTAATTCAAAAGAATTAATAGACCTAATCAAAAACAGATCTTATTACAAACGTATTTTAACTATTCACTATGATCCATCAGATAATGGTTCTGAGGATTCACTTATTAGCAAGTTTCGGGTAGCAGTAAAGAAGCCAGATTTTAATGAGAAATTACAACAGAAAATTAAAATGGAATATTTTAATTTTATATCACATACTCAGTTTGAAAAAGTATCTCTTCGTTCACCTGAAATTACAGACTACACTTTAGAAAGATTATCATTTCCAAATCAAATATTATGTGATGCACCCGAACCAAGTTTTGGAACAAAAAAGAATATTTTAAGATTTATCCCAGAACCACATAGATTACAGAAAAATTATTCCTCTCGCACAGAAGCGGGTAATAGAGTATCGGATGTATGGAAGCAAGTATATAATCGACTGATGAATATAACTGCCAAAGGTAGGGTTTATTGCCATCCTTCAATTAGAGACAATTTAATGGCAGTTTTGGGTCCTGAAGACATACGTAAAATAATTTTTAAGGTTATTGAAAATAAGTAGCCTAACCCGTGCATCAAGCCGACAGCGTATTTGCATTCGGCATTTGTATAATTTTAATGGTAGCCGTTCCGTGTCGGCTATCTTGTTCAAGGTTGTAGAACTAAAAAATATGTTTTAATAATTATCGGCATAGGTGTTCTAAGCAAGCCGTCTGTTATAGGCTGCGGCTTATGCACAACACCGTTAGAAAAGAGGTCTCACCTACTTAAGTTGGTGCATATTCCAAAGAATTGGAATAAATTATGGCAACTCAACAAAAGCAAGGAGACCTAAAATGTTTAC
>JAGVBL010000348.1 GCA_020059785.1 Ignavibacteriales bacterium
TGCTCATAATATACCTCTTCACTTTGGTTACCTATATTATGAGTCAACAACTTTATTCCCAACTTCTCTTCGGTTACTTTATTTGTGAGGCAATGCGTCCCAAAATTGAAATTGCCCGAGTACGTAAAGAAAAAGAGAACCGGAAAAATATGCACTCGGTTACCACCAGTCTTAATGCCGCGTTCACACTGTTAAGCATAATAGAAACAATATCTGATAAAGATACACGGCACGATGGTAGTAAAGTTGTACACGATGTTGTTGTCTGGGCAGATAATCAGGCGAGTGAAGAAATTGATTACAACGAAACAACTTGAATCCCGGCGAAAATTCTGGAAGAATGAAGTGCTTAATTATTCTGAACTAAAAAAGGACGAGCGCGTTGGTGGATTGGTTTTTATTCCGGTTAATCCGCAAGTAAAATACCTTAGGGTTGTAGTTCCCATTGGCAATGCTGATTTTCAGTTCTACTTTAAACAGGTTAGGATAGACTGACAAGAACATGAGCAAGATTAAGATCATGATCATGAACTTAATCGTGATCATGATCCGAATTCTTTTAAAACATTCTCTTTGTAATTGCACTCTAATTACTTCCTTTCTTAAGTTTGCCTAACAATTTATCGGCTTAATGAAAACAATTCTATTACTTCTTACAATAACAACCGGCATTTTATTTCCATACGGACACGAATACACATTCTTAATCCGATATTTTCTTATGGTAATGCTTTTCTTTTCCTTTCTTGATGTTAAGGTGAACAAAGAAATTATTACGAAAAAACATTTTGTAATTCTTTTTACAATAATAATATCCGCATCACTAATTTTTGTTTTAATAAATTCATTCAATACAGAGCTTGCACAGACAGCTTTCATTACAGCAATAGCACCAACAGCAATAGCCGCTCCGGTAATAACAAGTCTTAAAAGGAAAAAAGTTGAGTTTGTTGCATTCTCTCTTCTGCTAAACAATTTTGTTATCGCTTCTTTAATTCCTTTTATGCTGCCGGTAGTAGTACAGAGCCATGCAGATATTTCAATAACCGATGTTCTTTTTCCTATACTGATCACATTTTCGATCCCTTTTATAACCGCTCAACTATTGAAGTTGTTTTCGAAAAAGATATGGACAAAGCTTGTAAACTGGAAGGATGTTTCTTTCTACATATTAATCATAAACATTTATATCGCAACCTCCGATGCATCGAACTATGTGCAGTCTGAATTTTCAAACAACCTTGGAATAATTTTTCTGATCGCGGCTTCATCAGCACTTTTATGTATTTTCTTTTTCGGACTCGGCTGGATTATCGGCGGAAAAAATTATCATCACGAAGCAAGTCAGTCCTTAGGACAGAAGAATAATGCATTTACAATCTGGCTTTCACTTACATACATGAACCCTATCTCTGCAATTGGTCCGGTGTTCTATGTCTTCTTTCAGAACCTCTACATTTCATACGAACTTCATAAGCACCGCCACGAAAAATAATTTCTCTAAACCTACAACCTTTTGTTATTTGTGTGCGTCATAACACCAGAATATTTGTGGATTTACTGTCTTTTTTAATTAAATTTAAATGCCACATTTAAAGAAAGGATATTTAATGAAGAAGTTTTTCAAAATACTTGCATATTTACTGGGGGGAGCTGCAGTATTGGTCATTGCATTTCTAATCTATTTTAATTCATCATATCCTAATGTAGATCCGCCGTCTAATGAAAAAGTTGAAATTACACCGGCGAGAATCGCAAGAGGTGAATACCTCGCAAAGCATGTTACTGTTTGTATGGATTGTCATTCAACGCGTGACTGGTCAAAATTTTCCGGTCCACCGGTTGCCGAAACATGGGGTAAAGGCGGCGATAAATTTGGTGAAGAGATGGGATTTCCCGGAACGCTTTATGCAAAAAATATTACCCCGGCATCATTAAGCAATTGGAGTGATGGAGAATTAATCAGAGCCATCACATGTGGTGTAAATAAAAACGGTAATGCCTTCTTTCCGTTAATGCCTTACCTGAATTATAACGGTTTGACAAAAGAAGATTTGTATTCAATCGTCGCATATATCCGATCACTAAAACCGATTGAAAATAAAGTACCGGAAGGCAGTTTGGATTTTCCTCTTAATTTTATTGTGAAAACTCTTCCGCCACATTCATACAATCCTTCTCCTGAACCTGATAAAAACGATCCGGTTAAATATGGAGAATATGTAACAAAAATGGCAGCATGTTTCGATTGTCATACACAATCAGTTAAAGGCGAGTACATTATGGAAAAAGCTTTTGCTGGCGGTGCTGAATTTAATTTTCCCGGTGGAGTTGTTAGAAGCGCAAATTTAACTCCAGAAAAGAATACCGGACTTGGAAGCTGGACAAAAGAAGAATTCATTGCTCGATTCAAAGCAATGGATCCGGACAGCAATCAAATTCCTTCAGTTAATATGACAGACTTCAACACTGCAATGCCGTGGACTATGTATGCTGGAATGAGCAGGGAAGATCTCGGTGCTATCTATGACTACCTTCATACTTTAAAACCGATTTATAATTCCGTTGTTAAATGGACTCCTAATAAATAATTTTTTCTTTCAAGGCGCGGATAATTAATCTGCGCCAACATTTTTCTTTATTTTATCATAGATTACCTATCAAAATTTGCGGTACCCACAATTGAATGACATTCTATCATCGTTATTACTTTTTGTTATAGGTGTTATTGCTGCAGTAATTAATGTGAACGCCGGCGGTGGTTCATCGCTTACACTTCCAGCATTAATTTTTCTTGGTTTGGATTCTGCAACCGCAAATGGTACAAATCGGATCGCAATTCTGATGCAGAATGTAAGTTCTATTTATACTTTCAAAAAGGCACAGTACGAACAATTCAACCTGAGTATGAAACTTTCATTGATAACTCTTCCCGGTGCAATTGCCGGGGCTCTTGTTGCAATTAAGATTAGCGATGAATTGTTCAATACAATTCTTGGATTAATAATGATTGCGATTACTTTAACAATGATCTTTCCGGCATCAAAATCAAAAAAGAACGATGATACCGAGAATAAGAAAATCACAATCCCGCTCTTTCTCACATTTGTTGTTGTTGGTTTCTACGGGGGATTCATTCAAATAGGAATCGGTTTTATGCTAATGGCAATATTAAATAAGATGATGCACTTCAGTCTTATCTACGTTAATATGCATAAGGTCTTCATCGTATTCATTCTTACAATACCGCCTCTTCTAATTTTTATCATTTCCGAAAATATAAACTGGTATTGGGGTATAAGTCTCGGACTTGGGAATGCTCTTGGCGGATGGTGGGGAACCAAACATTCTATTAAGAAGGGAGATAAATTTATAAAGACAGTGCTTTCAGTTGCCGTAGTTATAATGGCGCTGAAGTTAATGAAGATACTTCCTTTTTAATTTCTATCAGATCAATGAGGTAATTGCAATTACCGGAATATGAAGCAAAGCATATATTCCGAACCTTAAAAAAGTTTCTTTTCTTACTTCACTTGCAAGATAACCGAAATAAGCACCTTTCATTATTGTGTTACTCATAATAGAAATTAAAATTGCAGAAGCAATTCCTCCTGTTGTAAATCCAGACGAATTAACAAGAGATAAAACAAAAGGACTTACGTCTGTTACACCAACAAGAATGGATAAGGAAAGAATTCCAGACTGACCGAAATATTCTTTTACAAGTCCCGTGATAAAAGAAAGCGCGACGAACAGTAGAGCGAAAACAAAAGCCGGCCTTATTTCAAACGGGTTTTGAAGTTTTTCGGAATCATCTAATTTGGAAA
>JAGVBL010000147.1 GCA_020059785.1 Ignavibacteriales bacterium
GAATCACCGGAAATCCAGAATGACCAAACACAAGCATTTCAAAATCTCTACTTAAATACTGCGTATACCATTTGTGATAAAATTCTTGCATATCAATTCTATTTAGTGAAATGAGAAAATTTTGAATGGAATATAATTAAGGATATGATGTAATTCCATTAGATAAACTTAAGATCAACAAAAAAGGGAGACCCTACAAGGTATCTCCCTTACAATTAGAATAGATCTACTAATTTATGCTAACGATTTCCAGCTTTGAAGAAGTTTCATATAGTTTGCTCTTTCGAATGCAGCCGGTTGAGCAATTTTTTTCTGGCTCATACTTCCCTTCATCATACTAACTGAATCATATTCATTTTTCTCCATCCATTCTTTCATACCGTCTATAATTTCAGTAATTCTACCAATTCCTTTAACAAGTAATTCAGAAGCCATCATTGCAACGTCTCCGCCGGCCATCATAATTTTAATTACATCTTCATGGTTATGAATACCGCTTGTAGCGCCTAAAGAAGCTTTAACATTATCATAAAGAATTGCAATCCATCTTAATGGTAAACGCATTTCCCAATTTGTGCTTAATACAAGGTTAGGAACTACTTCAAGGTTCTCAAGATCGAAATCGGGCTGATAAAACCTGTTAAACAATACAAGCGCATCTGCACCGGCATTATCAAGTCTCTTGGCCATATTAGACATTGATGTAAAGAACGGACTAAGTTTCATTGCAACAGGAATTTTGACATTCTTCTTTACTTCCGTTAAAACATCAGCATACATTGTTTCAATTTCGCTACCGGTTAAATTGGGATTAGTAGCAATGTAATAGATATTTAATTCAAGGGCATCAGCACCGGCTTGCTCAATATTCTTTGCATACTTAACCCATCCGCCAGTACTAACACCGTTCAAGCTGCCGATTATAGGTATATTAACTGATTTTTTAAGAGCTGCAATATGATCAAGATACTGGTATGGAGTAAGATGAAATTGTTGTGGTTCAGGAAAATAGCTCAAAGCTTCGGCGTAACTTTCGGTTCCATAGGAAAGATAATGATCGAGTTCGCCTGATTCATGTGTGATCTGTTCTTCGAACAATGAATAAACAACTACAGCAGCGGCACCGGCATCTTCCATCTTCTTAACATTATCAAGACTTTGTGATAATGGTGATGATGAAGGCACAATGGGATTTTTTAATTTCAGCCCCATATAAGTTGTTGATAGATCCATAGAATAACTCCTTTTATAAATTTTTATTCCTGAATCAGGACCGGGAATAAACCCGATCCATTACAGGACTGAATTTAATTTTCTTTTTTCTCTCCGCTTCCGTTACCGTAGTAATCGAATGCAGCCATTTGTTCGTATAACTTCCATCTGTTAGATACTTCTTCCTGAGCAGCTTCTAATAGTCTCTTTGCATCCTGCGGATGAGATTTAGTTAACATCTTATAACGTGTTTCTTTATAGATATATTCTTCGAGTTTAATTTTAGGAGCTTTCGAATCAAGTTTAAGAGGGTTCTTACCTTCTTTCAGATTTTCCGGATTATATCTGAATAATGGCCAGTAACCGCTATCAACAGCAAGTTTCTGATGTTCCATTCCTTTAGCCATATTAATACCGTGAGCGATACAATGGCTGTAGGCGATTATAAGTGAAGGACCATCATATGCTTCTGCTTCAAGGAAGGCGCGGACGGTTTGAGCGTCATTAGAACCCATAGCAACCTTAGCAACATAAACATTACCATAATTCATCGCCATCATTCCAAGGTCTTTCTTTGCAGTCGGTTTACCACTGGCTGCAAATTTAGCTACGGCACCCATTCCTGTTGCTTTAGACATCTGACCACCTGTATTCGAATAAACTTCGGTATCGAGAACAAGAATATTAACATTTTTACCTGAAGCTAAGACGTGATCCAATCCACCATAACCGATATCGTATGCCCAGCCGTCACCACCAATTATCCAGACAGATTTTTTGACAAGATAATCTGCAACTTCAAATAATTTTTCTGCTCTTGGGGAATTAATGATTTGTAATTTCTTCTTTAATTCGGCTACACGTTCACGTTGCTCATAGATTCCGGCTTCATCTTTCTGATCTGCATTAACAATGGATTCGACAAAATCCTTACCAAGTTCATTTGTAAACTCACTTAATAATTCTTTAGCGAACTGATTCTGTTTATCAATTGCAAGCCGCATACCCATTCCAAACTCGGCATTATCTTCGAATAAAGAATTAGCCCAGGCAGGACCTCTTCCGTCCTTATTAATTGCCCATGGAGTAGTCGGTAAATTTCCGCCATAAATTGACGAACAACCTGTAGCATTTGCAACCATTGTCCTATCGCCGAACAATTGCGATACAAGTTTTACATAAGGTGTTTCGCCGCAACCTGAACATGCACCTGAGAATTCGAATAACGGTTCTAACAATTGATTACTCTTAATTAATGTTGTATTAACAAGACGACGATCTATTTCCGGTAATTCGAGGAAGTAATCGAAGTTTGCTCTCTCCTGCTCACGAATAGGAATTTGAGGAACCATATTAAGTGCTTTAAGTCGTGTCTCTTTTTTATTCTTAGCCGGACAAACTTCGTAGCACAATTCGCATCCTGTACAATCTTCTACAGCAACCTGAATTGTGTATGAATAACCTTCAGGGAATTCTTTACCTTTAGCATCCATCGACTTAAACGTTGCAGGTTTATTATCAAGATATTTTTTATCGTATACTTTAATTCTGATAGCAGCGTGCGGACAAACAAGAGCACATTTACCGCACTGAATACACCATTCAGGGTCCCATTCAGGAACTTCGAGTGCAATGTTTCTCTTTTCCCATCTTGTAGTAGCTGCGGGGAAAGTTCCATCGATCGGCATTTCACTAACTTTAACTTCATCGCCTTTACCTGCCATCATCTTTGCAAGTACATTTTTCACATAATCAGGGGCTTTATCGGATACGATTGGAGGAAGTTCAATTTTACTTGTTGCAGATGAAGGTACATCAATCTGGTATAAGTGAGCGAGTGTTTGATCAACAGCTTCATAATTCTTTTTAACAATATCCTCTCCTTTAGCACCGTAAGTTTTCTTTATCGATTTTTTAATCTGCTCAATTGCTTCATCTTTTGGCAGAACACCGGATATAGCAAAGAAGCAAGTCTGCATAATTGTATTTACTCTTCCACCCATTCCTGTAGCATTAGCAACTGCATAACCATCGATTGCATATACTTTTAATTTTTTATCAATTATTTGCTGCTGAACTTTTCTTGGTAATCGATCCCATGTTTCATCTTTGCTGAAAGGAGAATTGATAAGGAAAGTTCCTCCATTTTCAATCTTCTCCAATACATCAAATTTTTCCATAAGTCCGAATGAGTGGCAACCGACGAAACGGGCAGATTGGATTAAATAGGTTGAGTGTATCGGTTGAGGTCCAAATCTTAAGTGAGATATAGTAGTAGAACCTGATTTTTTAGAATCGTAGACAAAATAACCCTGAGCATAATTATCTGTTTCTTCGCCAATAATTTTAATTGAGTTTTTATTAGCTCCAACTGTTCCATCCGCTCCAAGTCCAAAGAACAAACAACGGGCTACATTATCAGGGTCGGTCATAAAATTCGGATCGTAACTGAGACTTGTATTGGTAACGTCGTCATTTATTCCAACTGTAAAATGATTTTTCGGTTCATCTAATTTAAGGTTATCGAATACAGCTTTAACCATAGCCGGGGTAAATTCTTTTGAAGAAAGTCCATAACGTCCACCAATTATTTTAGGCATTTTAGCAAACGGAGGATTGTTGGATGACATAGTTTCGGCAATTGCTGTAACAACATCGAGATGGAGAGGTTCACCAAGAGCACCGGGTTCTTTTGTTCTATCAAGCACTGCAATTTTTTCAACTGTTTTAGGAATAGCCGCTAATAAATGTTTTGCTGAGAAGGGACGGTATAGTCTAACTTTAACAATACCGACTTTTTCTTCCATTCTTTGAGTAAGGTACTCGACAGTTTCCTGAGCTGTTTCGGCACCTGAACCCATAATCACGATTACACGTTTGGCATCTGGTGCACCGTAATAATCGAACAAATTATATTTACGGCCGGTCAACTCTGCAAACTGATTCATTGCATTTTCAATAATATCCGGGCATTCATTATAAAACTTATTAACAGTTTCTCTTCCCTGGAAATAGACATCCGGGTTTTGAGCTGTTCCCCGTATAAAAGGATTTTCCGGATTTAACGCTCTCTTCTTAAACTCAGTTATTGATTTCGGATCAATCATAGCTCTAAGATCGTCATCTGTTAATTCTTCAATCTTCATTACTTCCGATGAAGTTCTGAATCCATCAAAAAAATGGACGAAAGGAATTCTTGATTCGAGTGAAGCTTTATGGGCAATCAATGCAGTATCCATTACTTCCTGAACAGAATTTGAACAGATTAATCCATATCCTGTTTGTCTTGTCGACATCACATCGCTATGATCACCAAAAATTGAAAGAGCAGCGGCAGCTAATGAACGTGCACTTACATGAAATACTGCTGGAGTAAGTTCTCCGGCAATTTTATACATGTTAGGAATCATTAATAAGAGTCCCTGCGAAGCTGTAAAAGTTGTAGTAAGAGCACCGCTTTGAAGTGAGCCGTGGACAGCACCGGCAGCGCCTCCTTCGCTTTGCATCTCGGTTACAGAAGGGACTGTACCCCAGATATTTTTTTTGCCTTCTGCAGACCATGCATCGGACATTTCCCCCATTGTAGAAGAAGGGGTAATTGGATAGATAGCTATCACCTCACTTAATCTATACGCAACCGAGGCGGCAGCTTCATTTCCATCAATCGTTATTTTTTTTCGTTCCATTAAACACCTTATTTATTAGTTCTGAGTTCTTGGTTCTGAGTTCATTTATCATTAATAACTGATTAACAGTCACAATAATCTTGCCATTTAGAAGACAACTTAATCGTTTAATTGGGCATATTTTCAAGGTTCTCTTCGACCTGATAGTAAGATTTTTAGAAAAGGGACATGGCAAATCTTATTATTAAGAAAATTGCAAAAATTTGCTTAACAAAATAGAGATATTGGTGACTAAAATAAAGACGGTAATATCTTTTTGAATTACAAGTATTGAATATAGGAAAGATGGAATGATCTGTGGAATGGTAGAGTTGTTGAATGGTTGAATGGAGAAATTGAGGAATTGTTGAAATGTGGAATTGTTGAATTGAGAAATTGTTGAAGGGTTGAATTGGGAAAGTGTTAATAAAGATTATTTCAACAGTTCAACATATCAACGATCGAACGCGCCACTTATCCTTCGTTACTCATTACTGATTACACATTACTGATCAATGATTACTTATTACTTATGCCACATACTACATATCAGGTAATTACTGTAATGTGCTATAGACCGATTGAACATCGTCATCGTCTTCGAGAGCTTCAATCAAGTCATTAACTTCTTTTAACTCTTCGCCGGATAATTCTTTTGTGGTTGTAGGAATGTAAGTCAATTCAGTCGAAATAATTTCGTGGTCGCGCTCTTCAAGAGCTTTCTGCATACTTCCATACTCCTGGAATGAAGTATAGATATAAACGAATTGATCGTCATAAGAGAAATCATCCAATC
>JAGVBL010000333.1 GCA_020059785.1 Ignavibacteriales bacterium
AAAAAGAAATATTTTTTTGCCAAAAAAATCCCGACAGGAGCCGGGATTAAATATTGGTTTGCTAACAGGAAGTGAACAATAAGATTACATCAGATTACACTTCCATAATCTCTTTTTCTTTATGCTTAATAAGCTCGTCAATTTTGCCAATATGTTCATCAGTCAATTTTTGTGTCTCTTTTTCGGCTTCTTTTAATTCATCTTCTGTTAATTTTTTTTCTTTTTCCATTTTTTTAAGATGGTCATTAGCATCGCGGCGTACGTTTCTTAATGCAACTTTAGATTCTTCACCAAACTTCTTAACAAGTTTAACCAGTTCTTTCCTTCTCTCTTCCGTAAGCGGCGGAATGGGAACTTTAATGTTTGTTCCATCACTAATTGGATTTAGTCCAAGGTCTGCTGAAAGAATCGCTTTATCAATAATAGGCACCATAGTTTTATCCCATGGAGTAATTGATATAGTATGAACATCAAGTACCGAGACACTACCCACCTGATTAAGAGGGCTGGGTGTACCATAGTAGTCAACTCTAATTCCATCCAATAAAGCAGTAGTAGCTTTACCGGTTCTTATTTTGGTAATTTCACTTCTGAATGCTTCTATGGTTTTATCCATCCTCTGACGTGCATCTTTAATAATCGGATTATTAATCATATAAGCCTCATAATTTATTTACTGATTTCAAAATTGCTTACCGTTGTTCCAACGTTTTTACCGGTTACCAATTTAAGCAGGTTATCTGGTTGATCCATATTGAAGACGATAATCGGCAGATTATTTTCCTGGCACAAACTGATTGCTGTTAAATCCATTACTCTTAAATTTTTCTTCAGTACATCCATATAAGTTATCTCATCAAATCTGTTTGCAGCGGGATTTTTTTCCGGATCCGAATCAAAGACTCCATCAACCCTTGTTCCTTTAAATATTGCATCAGCTTCTATTTCAACAGCTCTTAAAGATGCCGCAGTATCGGTACTGAAATATGCGTGCCCTGTACCTGCACCAAAAATTACAACACGCTCTTTTTCCAGATGCCTTATTGCTCTTCTCCTTATATAAGGTTCTGCAATCTCTTCCATTTTAATTGCAGACATTAACCTTGTATAAATACCATTGTTTTCAAGTGTATTCTGAAGTGCAAGCGAATTAATTATTGTTGCAAGCATGCCCATCTGATCGCCGGTAACTCTATCAATCCCCTGATCCTGTGCATTCAAACCGCGGTATATATTGCCGCCGCCAATAACAATTCCTATTTGAACGCCAAGCTGGTGAACCTTTTTAATTTCCTTTGCAAAATATTCTAAAACTTGCGGATCGATTCCAAATGATTTGTTACCCATCAAAGATTCGCCGCTTAATTTCAGTAAAATTCTTTTATACTTTAGATTTTGTGCCATAATTGGTTTCCAATATAAAAAAAAAGGTCTTATTCTAAAATAAGACCTTTTAAGGAATCATTTATTTTCATCACTAATGTGATATCTTCGGAAAAGAATAAGCTTGGCTTCAGTAGAATTCTTTTTATTGAATTCAGCTATCAAATCACTAACTTTCTTAGTGTTATCTTTAATGAATGCCTGTTCAAAAAGACAGTTTTCTTCGAAGAACTTATTGAGTTTTCCGGTTGCAATTTTTTCAAGCACCTGTTCAGGTTTTCCTTCTTTGCGTGCTAACTCTTTATAAATCTCCACTTCTTTTTCAATCAATGTTTTATCAACTTCATCGCGGTAAATTGTTAATGGTCTCATTGCTGCAATCTGCATTGCAATATCTTTTAAAATCGGGTGGAACTCTTCCGATTTATCAGCAGGTAAATTATCAACCTTAATAACCACGCCAAGTTTTGAACCATGATGAACATAATCAACAAGTAAACCGTTCTCGGCATTATCCAACGAGAATCTGGATACTTCTATTTTTTCGCCAATCTTTCCAATAATTGCATTTAATTCATCAGAAACTTTCTTGCCGTCTTTCGATAATTCCATCAGTTCTGCAACATCTTTAGGTTTCTTGGTTAGAATTAATTCCATCACAAAATTCGAAAAGTTTACAAAGTCCTCGCTTCTTGCAACGAAATCAGTTTCGCAATTAACTTCTAATATTGCAGATGACTTTCCATTATTAAAAACATTAGTTAATACAAGTCCTTCATTTGCACTTTTTTCAGCTCTTTTAGCAGCAACAGATGCACCTTTTTTTCTTAGGATTTCAATCGCCTTTTCGAAATTGCCACCGGATTCTTCAAGCGCTTTTTTGCAATCCATCATTCCGGCGCCAGTCTTCTCTCTTAATTCTTTTACTTGATTTGCACTTACAGACATTTTTTATTTTTCCTTTATTTCAGAATTCTTAGTTACTTGATTCTTCTTTAGATTCCTGTTTCGATTCAGGTTTTGCTTCCTCTTTTACTTCATTCTTATTGTCAGATTTTTTTTCTGGTCTTGTGTTAGGTCTATCTCTTCTATCGGTTCGCATTCTTCCTCTTTTATCGTCTTTATTTTCAAGACGGACTCTTCTTACTTTACCTTTAGAATCTTTTTTATCGGGGTCAGCAAACTCTTCTTCTGTAGTCTTCCTCTCTCTTTCTTTTTCAGCAGATTCCTGTGCTCTTAATTCTTTGGATTTAGCATTTCCTTCAATAACAGCATCGGCAATTACTTTAGTAATAATTTCAATTGCTCTAGATGCGTCATCATTTGCCGGAATTAGATAATCAATCGGATCAGGATCGCAATTTGTATCAACTATTGCAAATATCGGTATATTAAGTCGCAATGCTTCTTTAACAGCAATCGATTCTTTCTTAATATCAACAACAAATAAAGCTCCCGGTACTTTAGACATTGTTTCAACGCCATCAAGAACTTTTCTTAGTTTATCTTTTTCGCGTGTTAAAAAGAGGCGTTCTTTCTTTGTAATTTTTTCGAATGTTCCGTCGCTTTCCATCTTTTCTATATTCTGAAGACGTTTGATGCTTTTACGGATGGTAGAAAAATTTGTTAGCATACCTCCAAGCCAGCGTTCGCTTACCCAGTTGCTATCAGACCTTCTTGCCTCTGCTGCTATTGTACTCTTTGCTTGTTTTTTTGTACCTACGAAAAGAATCCTTTT
>JAGVBL010000020.1 GCA_020059785.1 Ignavibacteriales bacterium
CCGTTTCTAATGGTGGTGCTTTCAGGCTTAATCCATCTGCTGATACTTCCTTTCTAGTTCTGAATAAAGCGAGCGGATTAATTACACAGACATTAACTGCAATTGGAGTAGATAAACAGAATAAAATATGGTTCGGATCCCAGGAAGGTTATATAATTGTATATAATCAGTCCAGTAATTCATTCTCCAATATTCTGGATATCTATAAGTCTAATAAACTCCGTAAGAGAATTAACGATTTCTATTTTTCGAATGATACAGCTTTTGTTTCTACTGATTTCGGGTTAACATTAATCAATACTAACAATCTCTCTTTTTACGATACATTTTTAAAACTCGGTTCATTTGCAACAGAATCAAGAATACTCAATACTTTTAGATCGGGATTAATTTACTCAATTACAGAAAATGGGGTTGCAATCCAGAAACCGGGTTCAACTAATTTATCCGCGCCCGAATCCTGGAATTCATTTTTATTTAGTTCAATGGATACAGTTACATCCGCTTCTAAGATAATTGTCTATAATAACCAGCTGCTAATGTGCACTAACAATGGTATTCATCGTTTTCAAAATAACATCTGGAAACCATTTCTTTTAAGGGGGAATGTTATAAAAGACATAGCTGTATCCGGGACTTCGCTTTTAGCAATTACCGATAAAAAATTATACGAATACAATGGCACTCAGACAAATCAATTATTCGAAAATCAATCTATATCATTAACATCAATATCCATTACTGAGAATAAAACATATTACATTGCTTCAAACAATGGATTGATTGAAATAAAAAATAATGTTACAAAATTTTTAGCACCGCCTGGTCCCTTCAGTAACTTATTTATGAATCTTTCTGTTGCCGGTAACAACAATCTGTACGTTGGAACTGGAAAAGACCTATATGGAATTGGTTTTCTTGAATTTGATGGAAAGAACTGGAAAAGATATAGCAAAGAAAATTATCCACAATTACCTTCTAATGCATATCATAATGTATTTGCATCGGATGACAACACTGTATATTTATCCAACTGGGGTTATGGCTTTGCAATTTTTAAGAACGGACAATTCGAAGTTTATACCACTGCTAACAGCGAATTGGTTGGTATTCCAATTAACAATAATTTCTTAGCTATCGCCGATATTAAAGTTGATTCCAAAAAAAATATATGGATAGCAAATCATCAATCTGCTGCACGTAAACAATTAAGTGTGCTAACATCGGATAAGAAGTGGTATCATTTTTCAATGACAAATCCTTACCTATCCGAATTTGATGTTCTGGATAAAATGGTAATTGATCAGAATGGTACAAAGTGGTTTGTTGTAATTGAAGGTAACAGAGGTCTCTATTATTATAATGAAAAGGGAACTTACACTAATCCTGGCGATGACACACAAGGAGGTATTAGACAGAGTGACGGTCTCTATAGTGATGTTCTTACTTCACTTGCAATAGATAAAAGAGGTTATCTCTGGATCGGTACAAGTGCCGGAATTAATGTTATAACAGATCCTTCAAAGCCGCTTTCAACATTAAGAAGCAATTTTGCACCATCACTTAGGAACCAGAGCGTTACATGTATTGCAATTGATGCGCTCGATCAAAAGTGGATCGGCACAAAACAAGGTGTTGCTGTAATATCGAGTGATGGAATAACACTGCTCGCCTATTACGATTCTAAAAATAGTCCTATTCCCAACGATGAAATTAGAAGCATAGCCGTTAATGAGAAACTTGGTAAAGTATATATTGGAACGGATTACGGGTTAGCAGAACTACAAACATATTCAATGAAACCGGCTGAAAGTTTGAATGAATTATTTGTTTATCCCAACCCAATTGTAATTACGGGAAATGAAGAAAGTCAGATAACTATTGACGGGTTAATAAAAAATAGCCGGATTAAGGTTTTTGATATTTCTGGTAATTTAATGCGCGATTTTAATTCACCCGGCGGTAAAATTGCTTTCTGGGATCTTAAAGACCTGAATGGTAAATATGTATCATCTGGAATTTACGTTATTGTGGCCTACGATGAGGAGGCGAATAATGTTGCAACATCCAAAATTGCAGTAATAAGAAAGTAATTTAGTTCTTTATATGATCGATATTAAAAATTTATCAATACAATTTACCGGCGAAAATTTATTCGAGAATGTAAATATTAAGCTGCACCGTAATGATAAAATTGCTCTCGTCGGTTCAAATGGTAAAGGTAAATCTACTTTTCTAAAATTATTAGTCGATTTAGAAAAACCCGAAGATGGTCAAATAATTAAACAGAAGGGATTAAGAATCGGCTACCTTCCTCAGGAAATTATTGCCTTTAAAGGTAAATCCGTTTTAGAAGAAGTTAAATCCGCAATACCCGAAGTTGATTCTCTAATGGAAAGAGAAAATGAAATTATTAATCAGTTAAACTCACCTTCACTCGATAAGGAAGATAGAGAGGAGTTATTAAACGCATTAGGATCACTTCACCATAGAAAAGAGGAACTCGATTTTTATAGTGTTGAATCTCGGATTGAAAAAGTCTGCAGCGGATTAGGATTTAAAGAAAGAGATTTATTGAGGAAGACCGAAGAGTTTTCCGGCGGATGGCAAATGCGAATGCAGCTTGCTAAAATCCTTCTGGCAGAAAACGATCTCCTTTTATTAGATGAACCAACAAATCACCTTGATATTGAAACATTACAATGGCTTATTGAATTTCTGCAAAGTTGGAGCAGTTCAATAATTGTTGTGTCCCACGACCGTCACTTTGTAAATAGTGTTACAAGTAAAACTCTGGAGATATTCAATAACCAGATTAATTTTTTCCCCGGTAATTACGAGCACTATCTAAACTTCAAAACCGAACGTGATATTCAGTTAAAAGAGCTTCAAAAAAATCAGGAAAAAAAGATTAAGGAAACAGAAAAATTTATTGAACGGTTCCGTTATAAAAATACCAAGGCAAAGCAAGTTCAGAGCCGTATTAAGATGCTTGAGAAAATGGATACAGTTCAACTTATTGAACAGGAAAAACAGATAGAAATAAAATTTCCTGATCCTCCCAAAAGCGGTGTTGTTCCTATCGAATTAAAAAATATCTCAAAATTTTATGGTGAGTTTGAAGTATTCAGCAACGTCAATTTGAATATTGAACGCGGAGAAAAGATTGCTATTGTAGGTGCAAATGGAACAGGTAAAACTACTCTTGCCAAGATTATCGGTTCTAAAATTCAACCGACTTCTGGTGAGGTTAATTATGGCAATAACACTATTATTTCTTATTACGAACAAGAGATTGCCGATTCGTTAAATCCCGAAAATGATTTAATAGATACACTCGAAGAGATTAATGAAGAGCTTTCTGCCGGGCAGATAAGAAAAATATTAGGTTCATTTCTATTTTCTGGTGATGATGTATTCAAAAAAGTAAAGGTCTTATCCGGTGGTGAAAAGAGCCGGCTCGCTCTTGCAAGGTTACTTCTAACAAAAAGTAATCTTGTTATTCTCGACGAGCCGACAAATCATCTCGACTTTTCATCCAAGGAGATTTTACAGAAAGCACTTATCGGATTTTCAGGAACGATGTTAATTGTGTCGCACGATATCGATTTTATTAAACCGATTGCACACAAGGTTTTAGAGATTAAAAATGGTGGTATTACAGTTTACTATGGCGGTATTGATTATTACTTCTTCAAAAAGACTCAGATTCAGGAAGAAAAATTCACAGATAAAAAAACAAGTAATGATAAATTTACCCGAAAAGATCAGAAAAGAATTGAAGCTGAAATTAGACAGCAGAAGTTCGCCCTAACCAAAGATTTACGTAGGCGCCTTGAAAAATGCGAAAACGAAATTTCAGATTTGGAAAAATTGAGGATTAATCTTGAAAAGGAATTATCCGATCCTTCAATTTTCAGCAATCCAGTTTTATCAAAAAGTAAAAACATTGATTACGACAGGACAAAGTATTTACTTGAAGAAGAATACAACAGGTGGACAGAAATAAGCAACGAATTAGAAAAAATTGAACTGAGTTTTTCCGGTAAGTAGGAATAATTACTTAGTTAAAAATTCCTCTACAAGTGCAATCCCGCCGTAAAGAGCAGCATCATCACCAAGTTTTGTCTTATAAATTTTCAAAGCTTTTCCGGGTTCAGGCAATACAGATTTCTTAAATGCTTTACGAACCTTTGGCAGCATAAAATCACCAACTGCTTCAAAAACTCCGCCTCCCAAAACAATTGTATCAAGATTCAATAAAGTAGTTAAACTTGCCATTACAGTTCCAATTGTAACTGCAGCTTTGTTAACATGCTTAATAGTGAGTGAATCCCCTTTATTAATGGCATAAGCCAGACTTTTACTTTTTAACATTTTGCCGGGTGATTTATATTCTTTAAGCAGACTTTTCTTCCCTTTATTTAACTCCCTTTTAATATCTCTAACAATTGCAGTTCTGCTTGCCAGGGACTCAAATGTGCTGTTCTTATCCTTGCTTAATAAATTTCCCTTACCGTTCACTTTCATATGACCAATTTCTCCGGCAAAGAAAGTAGAACCACGGTACAATTTCCCTTCGAAGAACAAAGCTCCGCCTATACCCGTGCCAACAAATACTACCATCATATTATTACTTTCTTTATCAAACTCGAATTTCTTTATTCCCAATCCGCCAAGGTTAACATCATTTTCAATTAAAAGAGGAATCGAAAAGTATTTTAGAAGAGCTTCCTTTATGTTAAAGTTTTTTATACCAAGATTGGGTGCATGGGAAATTAATCCCGAATAAGGATTAACCGTTCCCGGAACTCCAAGACAAATAGCTTTAATTTCTCTTTCAGATAGTTCATTTTCATTCATAATTTTTTTTACTGATTCAACAATTCCTGCAACCATTCCTTCCTTTCCATTCATTACATCCGTTGGAATTTTTTCCTTACATGTTATTTTTGAATTGGAATCGATTAATGCTGAAAGGATCTTTGTCCCTCCAAGATCGATAGAAATGATGTAGCTTTTTGTCATCTTATCTCCATTACGTATAATTATTTTATTCACTGGATTATACTCATTAAAAAATTTATTAAATTCACAATGCGGTTTAATTAATAACAGGACTTTACTCCATTCACTTTCTAAAAATAATAGATTTATAATAATATCGGGAGTGTTAATGTACTTAAATTTTTCAGATATCCCCGGGCACCAAAACTTATTTCTCGATTACTTAAGTGAATTTGAAAATGTAGGAAAATTTTATAAATGGAATTTCAGAGATCAAGAAAAATACGAAGCACTTTTCAGCAATTTAACACACTTTGAGAGACCTCACAGGAATGATTTATCGGAAGCAATTAAGCTTCAATACTCTGATATAAAAATCTCCAAGCAGACTCAAGCTAACATAGAGTCTTTTAAGTTGCCAAATACAATTGCAATTGTTACAGGTCAGCAGCTCGGATTGTTCGGTGGACCATTGTATACAATTTACAAATCTATTACAGCTATAAAACTCGCTTCTTACTTAAAGGAAAAATTTGAGGGATTTCATTTTGTTCCGGTCTTTTGGCTGGA
>JAGVBL010000051.1 GCA_020059785.1 Ignavibacteriales bacterium
CAGGGACCAACAGCAGTTCAGAAAATTGCTGCCCGCGTTCTTAATATGCCGATGAATAAAATTGAAGTTGATGTTCCTCGGTTAGGCGGAGGATTTGGAGGTAAAGAAGATCAGGCAACCGCATGGGCTGTAATGGCTGCGCTGGCAGCGCTTAAATTAAACCGACCCGTTAAAATTATTTTACCACGCCAGGAAGATATGCGGATGACAGGAAAGCGGCATCCGTATTCATCAGATTATAAAATCGGTTTGAATAAAGACGGAAAAATTCTTGCATATCAAACGTGGTATTATCAAAATGCCGGGGCATCTGCAGATCTTTCAACTGCAATTCTTGAAAGAACACTTTTTCATTCAACCAACAGTTATTTCATTCCTAATGTGAAAGCTACTGCTTATTGTTGCCGGACTAATTTACCGCCTTTTACCGCATTCCGGGGATTTGGCGGACCACAGGCAATGTTTGTAATTGAATCTGCAATTCATAAAGCAGCCGAAGTAATGGGTGTGGATCCTTCATTTATTCAAAAGAAAAATTTATTGAAAGAGGGGGATGAATTTCCTTTTGGTCAAAAAACCGAAAATTGCCGAGCCGCACGATGTTTTGAAGAAACTGAAAAAAGATTTGACTTCCAGGCACAGAATTTTAGAGTGAAAAAATTTAATGAAGAGAATAAACTTGTAAAGAAAGGGCTTGCCTTAATGCCGGTCTGTTTCGGTATTTCGTTCACAACTACATTTTTGAATCAGGCAAGCGCACTTGTTCATGTTTATACAGACGGAAGTGTTAGAATTAGTACGGCAGCCGTTGAGATGGGGCAGGGTGTTAATGCAAAAATAATGTCAATTGCATCCAGAATTTTTTCAATTAAACCGGAAAGAATTCAAATAGACACTACAAACACATCACGTGTTGCAAATACTTCTCCTACTGCTGCAAGTAAAGGGGCTGACCTTAACGGATATGCAACTATTGATGCTTGCAATCTAATATTGGAACGGCTTAAGAAAGTTGCAAGAGAATTAGTGAGTGCAGATGAGTCTTCCACAGTCGAAATTAAAGATGAAATTGTTTATCTGAACGGCCGGGAAACAGAAGTTGATTGGGTTAAATTAATCAATCATGCTTATATAAAAAGAGTAAGTTTATCAGCCCAGGCACATCATGCAACTCCCAGTATTTATTTCGACCGGGAAAAAATGAAAGGTGATGCTTTTGCATACCATGTGTATGGAACAGCATTAGTTGAAGCAACAGTGGATTGCTTGCGCGGAACCTATGTAATTGATTCTGTTAAAGTTGTTCACGATTTCGGTAAGAGTATTCATCCTGTTACAGATCGCGGACAGGCTGAAGGCGGGATTGTTCAGGGATTGGGTTGGATGACGCTTGAAGAAATAATTTATAATAACGAAGGAAAACTTCTTACGGATGCGCTTTCAACATATAAGGTGCCCGATATACATTTTGCACCCAAAGAATTAGAAGTACATTTTCTTGAAGATGTTCTTAATCCATACGGACCTTTCCAATCCAAGGCAATAGGCGAACCGCCGTTTATGTATGGAATAGGCGGTTACTTCGCAATTATCAATGCAATGAAAGCGTTCAGACCTGATAAGGAAATATTTTATAACGCACCAATTACAAATGAAAAAGTTCTGATGTGGCTCCATTCAAGAGACTGATTATCTCTAATGAAGTTTCAACTCATAATCGTTTTAGGTAAATTTGTTTGGTATTACTGAATTTCTTGTGAGGAAAAGTAATGAATAAGTGGAATTGGGAAGTTGAAAACAAAGACTACCTTAACAAAACAATTAAGCGCTGCAGAGAAAAAAATATTATTCTACCCACCTTTGAACAATTAAAAAAACCTGAAACGATTCCCGATTCTATTAAAACAAAATTAAAATCGGTTGGGTTACAGGAAACAAATCCTCTTAACCTGTTCCGCATCAACTGGTGTAATGATCCGGTTAACAGAGGAATAGGCGAAATTAATTTTTTGGAAATTCCTAAGGAGATTACAGGTATAAAAGCAAGAATCATTGGATTAGTTGGAAGATATTTCCCTACCGGCGCACATAAAGTAGGCGCAACTTATGGTTGTCTTGCCCCGTATCTGGTTACGGGAAGATTTAATCCAGAATATCACAAAGCTGTCTGGCCTTCAACCGGTAATTATTGCAGAGGTGGTGCTTTTAATTCTGTTCTCCTAAATGTTCACGCTGTTGCAATATTACCCGAAGAGATGAGCAGAGAGAGATTTGACTGGCTAAAAGAAATGGGTGCTGAAATTTATGCCACTCATGGATGCGAAAGTAATGTGAAAGAAATTTATGATAAATGTCACGAGCTCGAAGCACAAAGCGATGAGTACCTTATATTTAATCAGTTCGATCAATTTGGTAACCCGATCTGGCATTATGAAGTTACGGGCTTTACAATTGAGAAATTATTTAACCAGGTTAAAAACAAAAATAGCCGCTTGAGTGGATATGTTAGCGCTACCGGTTCTGCCGGAACAATCGGCGCCGGGGATTATCTTAGAACAATATCTCCAAATATTAAAGTTGTTGCTTCGGAAGCTCTCCAATGTCCTACTCTTTTAATGAACGGATTCGGCGGTCATAGAATTGAAGGCATTGGTGATAAGCATGTACCATGGATTCATAATGTTAAAAACACGGATTGCGTTTCTGCAATCGATGACGAGCAGACATTACGATTGTTAAGACTGTTTAATGAAACAGACGGTAGGAAGTGGCTTGCCAAACAAGGCGTTGATGAAGGTACGGTAGCTAAACTAAATGAACTTGGGATCTCTTCAATATGTAATACGCTCTCGGCCATAAAACTTGCAAAGTATTACGAGATGAACGAGAACGATATTATCTTTACAATTTTTACAGATTCGGTTGATCTATATAACTCCCGTCTTGTGGAAATGAATGAATCATTGGGAAAATACACGGAAGGTCAAGCGGAAATTGATTGGACTTCTGTCATTAAGCATCAAAGCATCGATTACTTTAAGGAACTGAATTACTACGATAAAAAAGCAATTCATAACCTGAAATACTTTACATGGGTTGAGCAGCAGGGAAAAGATGTTGAAGAATTAAATTCACAGTGGTACGATGATAATTACTGGCACGAAAGATTTTCCATTGTACCACATTGGAATAAATTAATAGAAGAATTCAATCATCAGGTTGGAGTTTATTAAGACTCTGGTTCTTATCATTAAATATGAATATAGAAAATCATAGTAAATCATAATGATCCGGGTCCTATTTTATTCTTATGGAAAATAATCATAACATAGTTCAGAACGTGTTGCTTTCTGCCGGAGGGAACAAACTTCAGCTTTGCGATATCATTTATAATGAAACAATTGCTGATGTTAAACCCAGGTTAGAAAAATTTTTTGACTGGGATGATCTTAAAGAAAAAGAGAATCGCGATAATCTTCTAAAACAATTTATTAATCCCGATGAACAACAAACATTTCTTCTTGCCATTCCGGGGGCAGTTGATTCTCATGTACACTTCGACACACCGGGATTTGAATTCCGTGAAGATTTCGAACACGCATCAAAAGCTGCTGCCGCCGGAGGAGTAACTACCGTTATTGATATGCCCTGTACATCAATCCCGCCGGTTACCTCTCTTGAAAATTTTAACTGCAAGTTATCTGCACTATATGGAAGAAGTCTGATTGATTATTGTTTTTACGGAGGAGTTTCCGGAAGAAATTTCAACGAAGATGAGGTTCAAAAAAACATTTTAGAACTTTCTGATGCCGGGGTAGCTGCATTTAAAGTGTACATGATTTCCGGAATGGATACATATGGCGACCTATCAGAACGCCAGATGGAATTTGCTGCACGTGTAATCGAAAAGACCGGCAAACCGATGGCTGTTCATGCCGAAGATAAAGAGCTTATTCATGCGCGCGAAATAAAATTTAAGAATGCTAATCGCAACGACTGGAAAGCATACTGCGATAGCCGCGATTCACGCGCAGAAGCTGTTGCTATCGATAAATTAATTTCCATAGTAAGAAAAGTAAATTGCAAAACTCATGTTGTTCATCTAAGTTCTCAAATGGGACTCGAACAAATAAAAAAAGCAAAATCATCAAGACTTCATATAACCGCAGAAACCTGTCCGCACTATCTTTATTTCACCCAAAAGGATTTTGAAAACGATAGAATCAGAAATTTTCTTAAAACAGCACCGCCTGTAAAATGCGATAAAGATATTGAATCACTCTGGCAAGGATTAAATGAAGGATTGATTTCTTTTGTTGTTACGGATCATGCCGGATGCAATCCGGAAGAAGAAAAATCATCCGATAACTTCTGGGAAGTTTACAGCGGAATTCCCGGAGTTGAACATCGCGTCCCCTTTATTTTAAGTGAAGGATTTTTAAAGGGAAGACTCACTCTTCAGAAAGCAATTGAACTACTCTCAACGAACATCGCGAATTATTTTAATATTGGGAATAAAGGAGAATTGAAAACCGGATTTGATTCGGATTTTTGTTTGATTGATTTGTGGGACTCGCAAAAAATCCAAGCATCAAAGATGAAGAGTAAGGGTAAATACACTCCATTTGAAGGGAAAATATTTAATGCGGTTGTAAATCAGACTTATTTAAGGGGAAGAAAAATATTTGATTTGTATGGAGCAGTTCCGGATAATTATGATTATGGAAAATTTATTCCGGTGAGATAAATTATGACAAAGAAAAATTCTTTGAAGATATCAAATGCATGGATTTGCCGGATCGAAGGGAATAGAATCATTCCTACATTCGGCGACCTTGTAGTTGAGCGCGGGAAAATCAGCAGTATATTCAAAAGAAACTTCAGCGACTACATAGAGAATAAAACCAGACTAAATAATACCGACTATAATGCCGGCGGAAGATTGATTACTGTCCCCCTTATAAATTTTCACGACCATTTCTATTCGCGTTTAGCCAAAGGTCTTCCGATTAACAAACCGATGGATAGTTTTCAAAGTGTCCTTAAAAATTTATGGTGGGACCTTGATAAGAAATTAACTATTGATATGATTGAAGCTTCGGCAAGAATGTCTGTTATAGAAGCAATCAAGAATGGTGTAACATATATCTTTGACCATCATTCTTCGCCAAATGCAACTGATGGAAGTTTGGAGAAAATAGCCGAAGTGTTAATAGATAATAACATCCGCGGTGCGCTCTGCTTCGAAACAACAGACAGAAACGGTGCAAGACTTTCCAAACAGGGATTGGAAGAAAATATTAGCTTCCTTAAAAACTACTCAGGTACAAATCTTAAATCACTTCTAGGCCTTCATGCATCTTTTACAATTTCGGATGATACATTGGCTGAAGCTTCGGAACTTGTTGAGGAGTATGGAATAGGTATCCATATTCATCTTTGCGAGGATAAAAGCGATAGAACCCTTAGTAAACAATATACAGATCAATTACCGGTAAAGCGCCTCGTACAAAATAAATTACTTAATGGAAAAAGTATTTTAGGTCATGGAGTTTTTCTAACTCAAAAGGAATATTACCAGATTGCGGCAAGCGGAAGCGCAATTGTTTATAATCCCGATTCCAATATGAATAATGCGGTTGGTCTTCCCGTATATTCTAAAGTACCGTCAAACATCCCGATATTAATTGGTACGGACGGAATGCATGCTAATATTGCAAAATCTATGAAACAGTATTTTCTTTTATTACGGAATCAAAAAAACCGTATGGAAGCGGCATTCAAATTATTTATTAAATCATATTATGATCAGATTACATTCGTTAAAAAGTATTTTGAAGATTTCCCGTCACTCATTGAAAATGACCGAGCTGATTTTATAATCTGGGATTATATTCCCCCAACACCTCTTGACGAGTCGAATTTCTGGGGACATTTTATTTATGGTGCCCTCGAATCGAATGTTAAAACTGTTATTCAGCAAGGAAATATTCTGATGAAGGATTTTAAACTTACCGAGATTGATGATTCGGAGACATTTAAAGAGATTATTAAACAAGGCAACAAATTGTTTTCACTTTATAAATGAAATTGATTGAATAAGGGAAAATTCAATATCGTTGGTAAGCCTGTTGTACGTCAGGATGGTTATTCCAAAGTTACCGGCAAAGCCAAATATGCCGATGACTATCGATTCGAAGGCGAATTATATGGTGTTATGGTTAGAACAAATGTTTCGCATGCTATTATAAAAAGTATAGATTTTACATCAATAGAAAATCATTCATCAATTAAGGCAATAATA
>JAGVBL010000201.1 GCA_020059785.1 Ignavibacteriales bacterium
GCAATATTGCAATGCCGTTTAATACGGAAGGAATGTATAGGGGATTTTATTTAAGCGGCGGCAACCCGGTTGTTAAAATGTATAAGGATGAATAAATTTTTCAGCTTTTTGCTATTACTAATATGATATGAGGTCAAAATGGAGCTTCATAACCAAATCAATTTTTGGGCGGTTTTAGTCTGCGGTGTAATCGGTACCGGCATTGGTGCTATCTGGTATAGTCATATGTTTCTTGGAAAAGTCTGGGTTGCTTCGCTTGATAAATCGGAGGATGAATGGAGAACAGACTTTAAGCCACTTAAAACATACTTTGTTTCATTCTTTTCCCAGCTTGTAATGGCATTTATTCTTGCAATGATTATGAGTTATGCGGCAGTTTCAACACCCGAAGAAGGAATTAAAATTGCTTTTATGGCTGCAATTGGATTTATTGCAACATCTATGACTATCAATTTTTTGTTTGAAGGGAGAACTTTTCAGCAATTTGTAATTGATGCCGGTTATCATTTTATCGTATTGCTTATAAACGGAATTATTCTTGGTGCATGGCTGAATTAAATAACTTACGAACGTATAATATTAGATTTTCGAGAAGAATTTTTTTTATTAAGGAAAGCATTGAGAAACTGTTTTTAAGTATAAATTTGGACATTGTTTATCAGCTCGATTTTCTTATTCTTTTAAAAGGGAATAGAACCGGATAGTAAGATGATACTTTTAAAAAAAATATTTTGTAATAGACTTATTTGGTTAATAACCATTCTTTTTATAAACACGTGGTTGAGCCAATCTATCTTTGCACAGGGTAAAAAATTTACATTAGAAGGACGTGTGGTTGATAAACAATCCGGCGAACCTTTGACTCTTGTAAATGTATATTTGTCCGAGACCACGTTAGGCTCCGCTACCGATAATAACGGAAACTTTAAAATCCACGAAGTGCCCCAATCACTTTTTTCTCTTGTGGCTTCTGCAATTGGATATGAACATCAAATAATAACGGTTGATTTAAGAAAGGGGATAAATAAATTTATAGAGATCAAACTATCACCAAAAACATATGAGCTTGGTCAAATAGATGTAAAGGGTAGAACTGACGATAACTGGAAAAAACAATTTGAATTATTTAAGAAATTATTTTTCGGCAATAACGAATTTGCAAAATACTGCGAGGTAATTAATCCTTATCAAATCAATTTTAAAGAGACAGCTTCCGTCTTAACTGCAGAATGCTCGTTACCTTTAAATATTCGTAATAATGCTCTCGGTTATGAAGTTGAATGTATCTTAAAAATATTTCAATACAATAAAAGAAATGGAGCCATCACATATCAGATACTGCCAAAATTTAAGGAGATAGATTCAACCGATAAGGATTCTCTGGAGACTTTTATAGTGAACCGTAAAAAAGCTTATTTAGGTTCATCCACACATCTTTTATCTTCACTTGCTAAGGGTAGATTTAATTATCGCGATGAAGGCTTTGTATTAAAGCTGGATTCGGGCCCGGTTGGTAAATCGGATGAAATTGTAAAAAGGGATTCAGTAAATAATCGTTACTATCTTAATTTTAAAGATTGTATGACCGTTCAATACTGGAGTGCGGGCCTTCGCACTTCATCAAAAATATGTTTGAAATTTGGTTCAACAGAATTCAGTTCTGATGGATATCTTATGTACCCCGGTGAATTTGAAATTACAGGAGCGATGACCAAAGAAGGAGTTGCAACACAACTTCCGAGGTTTCTTGAAACTACGAATCCAGATTATTGAGCAATAAAATTAAAAACCGTTAAATTTACTTCTGAAATACCACGTATTGTTTAATAACTTTTCATGGCACTAAAATGAAAATTGATTTTGTAGTCTTCGACCTGGACGGAACATTAGTAAGTTCTCACGAAACAATTTATAAAGCAACGTTACATGCATTAAAAGAAGTCGGTATCACAAAAGAGATTCCGCATAATGCATTCATGAATATGATTGGTATGCACTTCGAAGATATTTTTAGAGAATTCGGATTTAAAGTTCCCGACTTCGAGTCGTTTCTAAAAATATATAAATCGATCTATTTTGATTATATGGATGAATCGGTGCTTTATCCGCAAGTGAATTTTTCAATTGATCGTTTGAAAAAAAGCGGTTTAAAAATCGGATTGCTTACAACAAAAGGTCAGGATCAGGCAGAACTGATACTAAAACATTTTAGTCTGTTTAATAATTTTGATGGGGTAATGGGGCGCCGGCCGGGAGTTGCGCATAAACCTTCTCCGGAACCGCTTCTAAAATTGTGCGATGAAGTGAATGTTAACGTATCTAATACATTAATGGTGGGTGATTCGGAACTTGATGTTGAATGCGGAAAAAATGCCGGCGCATTTACATGTGCCGTTACTTACGGATACCGCAATAAAGAAAGTCTTCAGAATTATAGTCCGGATTTTATAATTGATAGTATAGATCGTGTTGAATACATATTAAATAATAGAAAATAACATAAAAGGAGGAACCGATGGAAAACGGAAAAGTTACCGTTAGCATTCTGAACGGAATTGCAACCGTCAGTTTCTTTCATCCTAAAAGCAACTCTCTGCCTCTTAAATTATTAAAGGATATTACCGAGGCAATCAATAAACTTGCGGCAGATAAAAACTCTAATGTAATAATTATCAGAAGCGAAGGGGAAAAGTCATTTTGCGGAGGAGCTTCGTTCGATGAGCTTCTTTCTATTAAAGATTTTAAAAGTGGTAAAGAATTTTTTATGGGATTTGCGCGACTGATAAATTCTATGAGAAAATGTCCTAAGTTTATTATTGCGCGCGTGCATGGTAAAGCTGTTGGCGGTGGAGTTGGAATTGCAGCAGCTGCAGATTATACATTATCTTCAAATGAAGCATCTGTACGCTTGAGCGAAATTCTCCTTGGTATCGGTCCGCTTGTTGTTGGTCCCGCCGTTGAAAGAAAGATCGGCAAAACAGCTTTTATTACAATGACTATAGACGCCGAATGGCACGACGCATTCTGGGCAAAACAGAACGGACTTTATACAAAAGTATTTGCAACCAACCGGGAGCTTGACGAAGCTGTTGCGGAATTAGCAAAGAAGATTTCCGGCTTTAATCCCGATGCTGTTGCCCAGCTTAAAAAAGTTTTCTGGAAAGGAGCCGAGGACTGGGACGAACTTCTTGAAGAGCGTGCCGAAATAAACGGACGGCTTGTTTTATCCGAGTTCACAAAGAATTATATAAAACAGTTCAAAGGCAAATGAAAATTCCCAAAAGCGATTTTGCACTTTTAACTGTTATCTATATTATCTCAGCATCAATCCGTTTTTTTCTGAATTTCTCAACAGAATTTATTCCCGGTGCAAATGGAGCGTTTTATCTTGCCAATGTGAGATCAATTATTGAGAGCGGTGAAATATTATTTAAAGATTTCCCGCTGATATTTTATCTGGAGGCATTTTTAGCAAAGCTGTTCATAATTTTTGGTGTTGCAGATATTGAAAAATCGGTTGACCTTGCGTGCCGGTTGTTCGATTCCTTTATTCCGGCACTTGCAATAATACCTGCATATTTTCTACTAAGACGATTATTTATAGAGAAAGGATTTCCTCTTTTAATTTCAGCATCTCTCTCAATCCTATACATTTCTTTTTTAATTCTGGTTTCTGATTTTCAAAAGAACTCTCTGGGAATTGTTTGGCTGTTCGGTTTAATGCTGTGGACTCATAAAAGCTTGAGCAGTAAGCGTATTCCGGATTATTTAATAACCATTTTATTTTTCGTACTTACAGCAATAACTCATTTTGGATGTCTTCTTGTTGCAATTTTATACATAACAATTTTAGCGCTTATAAAGAATATAATCGGTAATAAAATCAGTATTAAGTTTACTATCATATCCATTACGTTAATAATTATCTCTTACATAACTATAATGCAGATTAGCCCACCGCGCTTAATAACTGTTATAGATTTTATAAATAATGCATTCAGGGATCCGGTTATAATTTTGTTTATTCAAAAAAAGCCGGTTCTTTCGCCAATAGATTTAGCTAACATAGTTCTGATAAACTTAATTTCAATATCAGCATTGCTCATCTATATAAAACGTTTCAAAGAAATTACAGACGTTAATAAAATATTTTTTCTTTCCGCGATTATTCTATCATTCATTCTCGTATTTCCGTTTATAGGGTTTGAATGGTCCCAGAGATTAACTTTTTTATCCTATGTTCCGGCAGTAACGTTAATTCCTTTTATACTTAATAACATAAAAACCCGGGGAGCCAAAAAAATAATTTATTCTTGTTTAATTGCAGCAGCATTTTTTTCTATAATGATTAGAATTAATATAAGACCGGTTTCTAATATGAATAGAGATCAGTTTAATGAAATAAATGTATTGAAAGAGAATCTGCCATCGGAGGGAAGAGTATTGCTGGTTGCACGTCACGGGCTGGAATGGTGGTCTTCTTACATCCTTAGAATGCCCGTAGTTCGAGAAACCGCATTAGAGAAAGTCTATTGGGAAAGATTTGATTACATTCTTTTTATAATTCAGAAAAAAGGTAAAGCGCCCTTTGGTCCAATCGGATTATTCGGTCCGCCGTTCAGCGAACCTTTTCTTACCGTTGGTTCCAGACAGTTGTTCAATGGTAAATATTATAATTTATATTTGTCGCCCGAACCGCCGGCTGATATGTCGGTATTTAACGAGAGAATAAAATGAAAAGATTATCAATAATATTTTTACTGTTTTCTTTGGTGTTGAATGCTCAGGAAAATAAAGATCTGTTTGCGGGGCATTCCGGAACATTGGTAATATATGATGTAAATAAAAATGAATATCTCACAATTAACGCTGAAAGAGCTGCGTTAAGATTTACTCCGGCATCAACATTTAAAATTCCGAATTCTTTGATTGGGCTTGAAACGGGTGTTATAAAAGATGAAAACTTTGTGATTAAATGGGATGGAATAAAAAGATGGAATGATGACTGGAATAAAGACCATACCTTAAGCTCTGCAATTAAATTTTCCGTCGTTCCTTATTATCAGGAATTGGCGAGGCGGGTAGGTAAAAAACGGATGCAGCTATTTTTGAATAGCTTGAATTATGGTAATAAGATTATTGGAGAAAGGGTAGATTCGTTCTGGCTCGATAACACGCTTCAAATTTCGGCGGATGAGCAAGTCGAGTTTATGAAAAAACTTTACGAATATAAACTTCCGGTTTCTAAACGTGCTATCGATATTGTTAAAAATATTATGAGTGAGGAACGATATTCCAAATCTCTGCTAAAATTCAAAACAGGAACAGGTAAAAAAGCCACCGGGGAATTTATCGGCTGGCTTGTTGGCTATATAGAAAAAGAGAATAATGTTTATCTTTTTGCATTCAACGTAGATGGTGAAACTTTCGATGAAGTTGTTAAAATAAGAGCAGAACTTTCCAGAGATATTTTGAAACAGCTTAAAATAATTGAGTAATTAAATCACATTATGGTAGAATTGAATAAATGAGCTTTATACTCCGGATATTAATTATAGCCATTCTTGCGCTCGGTGTTCAGTTTTATTTTGTTAGAAGGATTATAAGTTCCATCAAGGAAATATTTCCGCATGTGAACAAGTCCCTGGTTAATAAATATAAATGGGTCTTTCTGTTTTTTGCAAACTTCCATCTCGTCTGGGGATTGTTTTATCTAATTTATGTACAGGTTACAGGTAAAAACGTATTGTTCCCTCCGCCATATGTTTGGTTCGATATTCTTATACAGTTTCCATTCTGGGTTTATATAGTTCTTGTTTTTCAATCAATACTCCTTTTTCTGGTAATAGATCTAACAGAATTAATTTTAATTCCTTTTATAAAGAGATACAAAGAAAAATTGAAAAAAGTCTTTGCATCAATAAGGATAATTATCGTTGTTTTATTTGCACTCTACATTCCCGTAAGAACTTATTATGATTATTCAAGCGTATCCGTTAGGATTGTTGAATATACTAAAGAGAATCTACCCGAAGCATTAAATGGTTTCAAGATTGTGCTGATTGCCGACGTACAGGCAGACCGCTACACAAACAAATCCCGTTTAGATAAATATATTGATGAAGTAAATAAGACAAGCCCCGATTTGGTTCTTATTGCCGGGGATGTTATTACTTCGACGCCAACATATATTCCTTTAGCAGCAGAATCACTTGGTAAAATAAAGTCGAAATATGGCGTTTACTCTTGCGTGGGAGATCACGACAACTGGGCATACAGAACCGATAACGAAAGAAGCCGCAGAGAAATTACCGACGCACTGCTTTTGAAGAATGTAAAAATGATCGATAACAGCAAAGTAATTATTGATGTGGATAATGCGAAAGTTGGCATAACATTTATCACGAATACTTACGTCCAGAGAGTTGATAATAACACAATCGATACACTCTCCAACCACGTTAACGATGAAGCCATAAGAATATTTTTAACTCATCAGCCGCGGGATTTTTTAATTGAAAAAGCTTATAAATCAGGGTACGATTTATTCCTTGCCGGTCATACACACGGGGGACAACTAACCTTCTTATTCCCGTTTATAAATCTTTCTCCAACCCTCATAGAAGCAAAATATGTAAAAGGCGATTTCC
>JAGVBL010000180.1 GCA_020059785.1 Ignavibacteriales bacterium
AGGAACCGGTTCCTTTGTATTCTCAACTCTTAAAACGACATGTGAGCCGGAAACACTTCTTGCATGAAACCATAAGTCATTTTGCTTGGCAAATTTTGTTGTTAATTCATCGTTATTTTTACTGTTCCTGCCAACATACAAATGATATTTTTTGTCAATTAAATAGCGCCTGAAATTTACTCCGGGTTCTTCTGTTTTCAATTCCATATTTGATTTTATTCCTAATTCTTTTTTTAATAAAAGAATATCGTTGTGATCTTCTAAAACTGTTAATCTATCCAGTAAACCATATAATTTTTTGTATTGTAATTCCAAATCCGAAAAAAGTGCTTTGGATTTTTGATAATTTATTTTTTCCGATTTAGCTTTTTCAAATAGCTTATCTACATTTTGATTTGGCGATAATGATTTATCTATTGTAATTGTAACATCTTGATTACCAAGTTCATCGTGAACGGTTATTGAATCCTGTCCTTTTCGAATCTTGTTTATGTTAATTAGCAATAAATTAGCAAGGAAAGAATATTCATCTTCCCTTGAACCGATTTCTAATCTCGCTTTTAGATCGTTTAGCTTATTGAATATTTTATCTATCTCCTTTCGCAAATACTTTTCGAGTTCTTTTTTTGTATTTAAATCCCGTTTTATTAGTGTTTTAGAAATAAGAAATTTACTTAGTGCACTAAAATAATCGTCATAAAAATATTGTTTCTGCTTCAAGTTGTTTATTACAAATGTGGAAGGTAAAAAATCAAACTCGCCGGTTTCCTCCTGAATAGTTATAGCTATTTCTTTATTTGTTATATCATCAATAAATTTTAATAGTGTTGATCTCCAATCATTGCAAGAATTAACGTCTATCCTGTTAAATATTATATTAAGAAATCTATATTTACTTAATATTTCTTCTAAAGAAAGGGAATTAATATCATTGGCAATTCTAACAAGAGAATCCGAAGGATTAAGAAATTCTGTTTTTATTAATTCCGATTTAATCTCATTTTCTTCATTAAAGTTGATTTTTTTAAAAGAATGGAATTCTGTTCCATTAATTAAAACAACATTACTTTTAGCACCTCTAATTAAAAAATATATTTTAGCGTTGCTAAGTTTAATCTCTATAATCCTGTCGTTACTGGCAATAGATAGATCAATTAAACTGGCTGGTAAATACTCCTGAAAAAAATCTTTGGTATTCCTCTTAGCTTTTCTAATTTCATATTTAATAGAAAAATATGGCTGCTGTGCATTATTAGAGAGAATTAAAGTATTATCAGGATGATTTATAGTCGGAATCCTTAAAAAGAGTTTATCTTTTTCTTGAGTGAAAATATCAATAACTACACTGTTTAGAAATTTATTCCGTAGCTCAGATAAACCCCTTAATAAATAAAGATAATTGTTGTACATGCTTTTAGTAATTGACAAAAACTAATTTCTTCTTTCTGTTGAAGTTAAATCGTAGATTTTATGTAAAAGCAACTCTTCTTTTTCGGTCAAAATAATGTTTCTTCTTTGCATTACAATTTTAGCTACTTCAACACACTTTGTAATATCATAAGTTCGCAACCATTCAGAGCCACCCCAGCTGAATGAGGGGATATACTTAGGAGGAAATCCAGAACCAAACAGGTTACATGATACACCAACGTTTGTACCTGTATTGAACATTGTATTAATTGCCGTCTTAGAATGATCACCCATAATAAGTCCGACAAATTTTGAACCGGAATTAACCATCTTACCATTAACATAAACATCCACTTCACTGTAGTTATTCTTTAGGTCGCTATTATTAGTACTTGCGCCAATATTTATCCAGCTACCTAAATAAGAATGTCCTAAAAATCCTTCATGCTGCTTATTTGAGTATGAATGGATAATAGAATTTTCTATTTCACCGCCAACTTTACAAACCTTTCCAATACTGGTATTATGATAAATATAGGAATTTGATTTAACCAATGAATTATCGCCTATGTACACTGGACCTTTTATTGTAACGTGCGGAAATATTTCAACATTTTTACCTATATAAATTGGACCTTCTGAAGCATCAAGAACTACAAATGGATTAATAACCGTTCTTTTATCAATAAAAATCGATTTCCTATTTATCAACACTATATGGGAGGTCAACTTAACATTCACATTAGTTTTATTTCTTAGTAATTCAAAATCATTTCTTATTTCCTCACCGTTAATATTGACTAAATCCCATGGATAATTAATAATTTTAGAATCTTTCACCTCTTTTTTATGGAAATTACCTGAATTAAAATCCAACAAATCATTTTCGGTCAAATAGAAACGTTTAGCATCCTTTTTTATTAGTTTAACTGCTACAACCTCATTATTGAGAGTCAGACCTTCGCCAACATTAAGTTTAGATATTTGTTTACATAGGTCCCTATTAATTACAAGCCGTCCATTTATATAAATTATTTCTTCTGAATCCGAGAATTTGTTGTTACTAAGAGGATATCTTTCAACCATTACATCTTGTAAATAATCCCTTGAATGAAGGTTTATATTGGCTTTGTGAAAGTATTTTCCCACTTTTTCTCTTAGAGAAAGAATTCCACAATTCAAGTCGTAAACCGGTCTTAGATATACTAAAGGAAGTAAATTCTTATAGCCGATATCCTCAAATAGGCAAATATTCATTTTCATAGTAACTCTGAAATTGTTTTAATAACAAACTAAATAAAAATTATTCATTAGGCAAAATACTTTGTGGAATAGGGCGTGGTTTGATATATTTCCAATATGAAAAATAGGTTGCGAAAATATTCCATAATTACAGCAGTTATATTTCTATCATTTTTGGTTTTTCTGCTAATTATCGACAATTTCGTCTTACCATTTTATGTTGAGGCAAATGAGGTTAAAGTACCCAATATTATCGGCAAGCATAAAAACGATGCAATCAGAATTCTTACGGATCTCAATCTTAATCCTGTAATTCAAACATCGCGTTACGATGAAAGATTTGAAAAAGACTTTGTCATATTCCAAAAACCGTCTCCAAACTCAACTGTAAAAGAAAACCGCAGAGTTTATTTAACTGTAAGCGGTGGCGTTCAAACAGTCAAAATGCCATTCCTTATTAATAAAACTGTTAGAGATGCTCAAATAAATCTTGAAAGGATAGGATTAGTTCTCGATCAAATTGAGGAAATTGAATCTGAGTTTCCGCCAAATTTAATTGTAGAACAACAGTACCCTGAAGGGAAAGAATTAGCTAAAGGTACATCTGTTTGGATAAAAGTTAGTATTGGGCCTAAAATAGGGATGGTTAGAGTACCAAATATTTTAGGTAAATCGCTTGGAGAAGTTGAAAATATTTTGAAGAGTATGTCCTTAAGAATAGGAATAAGGACTTATATTCATTCATCTACGTTACTTCCAAATACAGTTGTAGATCAGCAACCGGCAGAAAATACGTTAGTTGCAGTTGGAGATAGCGTTAATATTGTTTTAACAATGAATAAATAGATATGAAAAACAAAAAAATAATTGCCCCATCAATTCTTTCAGCAGATTTCTCAAATCTATCCATGCAAATTAGAAATGTAGAACTCGGTGGTGCAGATGTTATTCACTGTGATGTAATGGACGGTCAATTTGTACCCAATATTACTTTTGGTCCAATTATTATTGAAGCCGTTAGGAAAATAACAAAACTTCCAATAGATACTCATTTAATGATTAAGAATCCGGATGCACTTTTAAAAGAATTTATTGAAGCGGGTAGTAATTACATAACGGTTCACCAGGAAGAGGTGATTCATCTAAATAGAACAATCAATAGAATAAAGGAACTCGGTGCAAAAGCCGGTGTGGCGATTAATCCTTCAACTCCTGTTAGTACTTTAACTGAAGTTTTGGATATTGTGGACTTAGTTCTTGTTATGTCAGTTAATCCGGGTTTCGGTGCTCAAAAATTTATTCCCGGTACATTGAAAAAAATAGAAACTTTGGCAGCAATAAGAGAAGAAAAAGGTTACAACTATATTATAGAAATTGATGGCGGTATTAATTCGGAAAATATAAAAACGGTTTCTAAAGCCGGATGCAATATGTTTGTTGTTGGCTGGTCTATTTTTGGTGCAGATAATATTACTGCATCTACAATGGAATTAAAGAATTTAATTACTAATTCCAATTAATATGGAATGCTAGTCAAATAATAATTTAATATACTCTTCTATCATAAATTATTTTTTAGGATTTCCTAATAATACATTAAAGTAATCAGGCGGTTTAAGTGATTATACAGGTAGTAGATATTTTTTATTCTAATGTTTTTAAGAGATATAGCTCTAAATACAATATCTACCGGGATTTGTATGAAAAGGATCTTTTAGGATTAGAAATCAGAGATATCAATTTCAAATTTGCCAACAGAATTAAGAAAATAATTTTATCTAATAAAGAAATATGTTACATAACTTCTAAGAAGGAAAACGATTCGGTTGATCTATTGGCATTAGGTTCATTTGGCGTATTTAAAGAACTGTCAAAAGAGATTATTGCAATTGGAAACGAAGATATCGGTTTCAAGATTAATAAAACACTTAAAAACGTTTCTGAATACGATCAGCTAAAATTAAATATTGGAAATACAACTTTTGAACTCGATAGAGCTCTATTAATAGGAATTGTAAATGTAACACCGGATTCATTTTCGGACGGAGGAAAATTCTTTGGTTCAGAGTCTGCTATTGAACATGGATTGAAATTAATTAAAGATGGTGCGGATATTATTGATGTAGGTGGCGAATCAACAAGACCCGGTTCTGAACCTGTTCAAGAAGAAGAGGAGCTTAACCGTGTAATTCCCGTTATTGAAGGAATAATAAAACAAGCACCAGGTGCAATTATATCAATCGACACGCAAAAATCCTTTGTTGCATCCGAAGCTTTAAAAAGTGGGGCAAGGATTGTAAACGATATAAGTGCTGGAACATTCGATTATAAGATGTTTGAAGTAGTAAAGTCATTTGATGCCGCATACATCTTAATGCATATGAAAGGTAACCCAAAAACAATGCAGCAGGATCCCTATTATGAAGATGTGGTTTCGGAAGTATATGATTATTTACTTAACAAAGTTGAAAGTGCCAAAAAGTATGAAATCAAAAACATAATAATCGATCCGGGAATTGGATTTGGCAAAAGAGTTTCTGATAATTACGAGCTTCTTAAACGGCTTAATGAATTTAAGGGAATTGGTTACCCGATTATGGTAGGACTCTCGAGAAAATCATTCTTGGGGAAATCATTAAACATTGAGTTAGATAAAAGGGAAGAAGCCTCATTAATTGCAGAGACATTAGCTATTAAAAATGGCGCAAAATTAATAAGAACACATAATATCAGCAAAACAGTTCATGCTGTTAAGTTAAATCAATTTGTCGAAAATCCGGAATTACTTGCCAATGTTTGAATTGTTCAAAATCGGTTTTCTATCAGTAACCTTTCTGGACTTACTGGATATTTTTTTGGTAACATTTATTTTCTACAAATTATATTCAGTAATTTCAGGTACAATAGCTGCTCAAATTTTCTATGGTTTGTTAATAGTTTTATTTTTATCATTTATTGCACAGGCGGCTAATTTTAAAGCAGTTGGCTGGCTTCTTAAATTAATTTCAGAAGTATGGGTAATTGCATTTATAATTTTGTTTCAACCTGAAATTAGAAGAATGCTCGTCCTTCTTGGAAGAAGCCCCATTATGAAATTATTTCTTAAAGGTGACGAAAGTGATGTTGCAGATATAATTGCCGATACAGCATTTGAGCTTGCTCAACATCAGCACGGCGCTTTAATGGTAATTGTTAAGTCCGTTGGAATTCGTGGTATAGCTGAAACAGGAGAGGCAATTAATTCCAAAGTTACAAAAAATTTACTAAGGTCAATTTTCTTTCCTCGTTCGCCTTTGCACGATGGTGCTGTAATTATAAGAAACGAAAACATTGAAGCTGCTCGCTGTACTTTACCATTATCAACTGAAATTATAAAAGATGGAATTCCATTAGGAATGAGACACCGTGCCGGACTTGGTATTTCGGAACAAGCTGATGTTATTAGTGTAATAGTATCTGAAGAATCCGGTAGCATCTCTGTTGCCGAAAAAGGTAAACTGATCCGCGGATTATCTAAAGAATCCCTTAGAAAATTTTTGAAAAATAGTCTAAGCATTTCGAAGGATAAGGGAATTAAGGGTATTATTAATCATATTAGAAAAAACCGGCATCAAATGAGAGTTGACTAATCATTTAAAATCCATGGCAAGTAAAAAAAGATATAAAATACCCGGTTTAAACGTTAATAGTAAATACAAGTCTGCTTCTTTGGTAGTATTACAAGAAAAATTAAGACAGATATTTAAAGAAATTGACAAATTTTTTTTTGATGATTCAACAGAGAATTTACATTCATTAAGAATTGCATTCAGAAGGTTCAGATATGTTATGGAAATATTCCATCCATGTATTGAGACAAAGTTGTTTGATGAAGTTTATAATCTCGCCAAAAATATGCAGGACCTAATAGGAGAGGGAAGGGACCTGGATGTAATGGAAATAAAAGTCGGCTTGCTTGAAAAAGAGACTAATAAAAAAATTCCAAAATATTTTTACAAAAAAATATCTGAAGAAAAAAATAAAATTAGGCGTAGTATTAAAACAGAATTAATTAATTTTATGATTAGTAGGGAAATAAATAAGATATTAATTAATAAAAAGGCGAGGGCGTTATGAAACTCAGGTATTTTTCTCATTCTGCGTTTCAGATAATTACTAATGCTAAGAAAAAGATTTTGATCGATCCATTTTTAGATGGCAACCCAACTTCGCCGGTAAAATCTAATGATGTTGATGCCGATTATATTATTCTTACACATGCACATGGCGATCATATTGGTGATGCATTTAAGATTGCAAAAAGATGCAATTCTACATTTATCTGTGTTAATGAATTAGCGAATTATTGTTCTTCAAACGGATTTAATGCACATAATATGCATATCGGCGGAAGTTATAATTTCGATTTTGGACGGGTGAAGTTTACAATTGCACATCATGGGTCTTTAACTCCGGATAATCATTACGGCGGTGAAGCATCCGGAGTTGTATTATCAATCGATGGTAAAAATCTTTATCATACCGGCGACACCGGATTGTTTTACGACATGAAATTAATAGGCGAAATGACACCTATTGATTATATGCTATTACCTATAGGCGATAATTTTACAATGGGCATTAATGATGCTGTTAAAGCGGTTGAATTAACTAATCCAGGTGTTGCTATACCAATGCACTATAATACATTTCCGGTTATAGCTGCAGACCCAATGGAGTTTAAACTGAAAGTTGAACAATTGGGAAAGAATTGTATAGTCATGGAATTCGGTCAGGAAATTGAACTGAAATAAATAATACGCATATGGCAAAAAAAATAGTTATTGCAAATCAAAAAGGTGGGGTAGGTAAAACAACTACCGCAATTAATCTTTCGGCATCTATTGCTGCTGCTGAATATAAGACATTATTAATTGATATCGATCCCCAGGCAAATTCCACTTCGGGAATTGGAATTGAACAAAATGATAAATCGGTTTATGAAGTATTAGTCGGTTTGGAAAAGGTAGATAATTGTATTGTAAACACTTATATGCCTTTTCTGGATCTGCTTCCTTCAACTATTGATTTGGTAGGAGCCGAAGTTGAACTTGTTTCAATGGATTCTAGAGAGTTCCTATTAAAAAATGCATTGAAGGATATTGAAGATAAGTACGATTTCATTTTTATTGATTGTCCGCCATCTTTAGGTCTGCTTACATTAAATTCTTTAACTTGTGCGGATTCGGTGTTAATACCTGTTCAATGCGAGTATTTTGCGCTGGAAGGATTGGGAAAGCTTTTGAATACAATTAATATTGTAAAAAAGAATTTGAATGAGAATTTGAATATTGAAGGTGTACTCCTTACAATGTTCGATACTAGATTAAGATTATCACATCAAGTAGTTGAGGAAGTTAAAAAATACTTCGGTTCAAAAGTTTATAACACTGTAATTCATAGAAATGTTCGTTTATCCGAAGCTCCAAGTTATTCGAAACCCGTCATTTTATACGATGCCAGTTCTGTAGGAGCTCAAAATTATATTTCTCTTGCATCGGAATTATTACAACGAAGTAATTTAGAACCGAAAAGAATGAGAGAATAGAAGATGAAAACACCTTTGGGAAGAGGGTTGGATGCTCTTATAAATCCACAACTTAAAGATAGAATTGATTCACCTGTTGCAATTTCCAGTAAAGATCTACAAAAGGATGATGGCAAATCTTTCGATATCCTTGCAAAAATAGCTGTTGAACAAATATCTCCAAATCCTTTCCAGCCAAGAACTAATTTTGATGCAGAAGCCCTTGAGGAATTAAAAAAATCGATTCTTGAAAACGGACTGATTCAACCGGTAACTGTAAGAAGAACCGAACTGAATAAATATGAGTTGATTTCCGGTGAAAGGAGATTAAGAGCATGTAAAGAAATCGGGATAAAAGAAATTCCTGCCTACATTATTAAGGTTGATACTAAAGAAGCAATGCTTGCATTGTCTCTTATAGAAAATATTCAGAGAGAAAAATTAAACCCTATTGAAATTGCAAATGCATATAAGAGGTTAATGGATGAATGTAATTTATCCCAGGAAGAAATTGCTGTAAAAGTTGGTAAGGACAGAACAACAGTTACTAATTTTATAAGACTATTAAAGCTCCCGCAAAAAGTTCAGCAGAGTTTAATTAAAGACGAAATTACTACCGGACATGCAAGAGCATTAATCAATCTCCCAAATGAACTTTGGCAAAATGATATCCTCGATAAAATAATCAAAAAAAATCTGCCAGTACGAAAAGTTGAGGAATTAGTTAGAAATATAATTGAAGGGCATAACGGTAAGAAAAAGAAAACTACCGTCGGAATTCATACAGATCAGACCAAATTATCACAAAAGAATTTAGAAGAAAGAATTCAGAGTATCCTTGGAACCAAGGTTCATTGTAAAATTAAAAAGAATGGCGCCGGTGAATTAGTTATTGAATTTTATTCACAAGATGAATTAGAAAGATTAATAGAACTTTTTGAGATCATTGGGAAAGAATATAATTAAAATACTATTTACATTTATAATTATTCTGTTGTTTGTATCCAACAGTACTGCACAGAATTTCTCTCCGGATAATCAATTGGATTCAACTAAATTCCAAATGACAAAATCTCCCTGGGGCGCTGTATTAAGAAGTGCAATTCTTCCGGGCTTTGGTCAATTCTATAACGAATCTTATTGGAAAATTCCAGTTGTTTGGGGTGCATTGGGATATTTAGCATATCTGTGGAATGATAGTAATAATAAGTACAAGAAATACCGTGATCTATATTCTGAAGATGTGAACAATCAAACCTATCTAATTTATAGAGAGTTTTACAAAGATCAGAGGGACTTAAACGCAGTATTTATTGGATTAGCTTATTTTCTAAACTTAGTTGATGCCTTTGTCGATGCTCATTTGTTCGATTTTAATGTATCAGAGGAGATGAATAGTAATAAACTTTCTTTATCATTTAAAGTCAGATTCTGATGTGAAAAAATATTTAGTTTGTAAAAGCTGCAATACTGAAAATCCATTATATGCATATACATGTAAAGAGTGTAATGCGTTTTTAAGGTCTAAGATTTCAAATATTGACTTTTGGGAAATCATTTCATTATTGCTCGAATCACCTGTAATTGCAGCAGAAAAAATCATACAGTCAGATCATAAGAATTATGTAATTGTTCTTTCCATAATTGCGGGATTAAAAATTTCTATTAATGGATGGGTTATCAACAATGCATTATCGTTGAGTAATATACTTTCAAAAAATATATTGTTATCAGTTATACTTGGGCTATGTAGTTTTTTAATCGGGATTATATTTATCTCACTACTCGCAATATTTATTTCCAGATCATTGTATATTCAAACACGTTTTAAGGATTTCTATTCGATATACATTTATTCATTTGTTCCAATAATAGCATTGTTTTTTGTACTTACTCCGGTTCAAATAGCGTTATTCGGAACTTACTGGTTCACTTTTAATCCATCACCTTTTATTATAAAGAATTTACCCAGTTATGTAATTGTAGTTATTGAAGGATTATTTTTCTTTTGGAGTTTTATTCTTACAGTTGCAGCAAACTATACACAAATTAGAAGATTTATTGCTTCGTTATTACTTACAATAATTGAATGGATAATTCTTGGCATTATAATAATTTCAGGTCAGTATTTTCTCCATATAGCGAGTTGATATAATCAATAATTACTCCATACCTTAAACCTCTACTGCTGACTATAAATTTATCTTTTTTCAATATCTTCATTACTGTTTTTAGTATCAAACATCCTGTTAACAATACATCTTCTCTACCTTTCACAACATCACCATATTCATTTAATATTTTTGTAGAATTCATTGATGATAATTTAGAAATGAAATAGATTATATTTTCTAAGGTTAATTCCGACTTATTTACCAGGTCTTCTTCAAATAATTTTAAACCTTGTTTCATGCAAGAAAGGGTAGTGGGTGTTCCAGCTACAGCAATTAATTCGTTAGATGAACAAAAATCAACATTTAGTGAATCAAAAGTATTTAATAATTCAAGTTCTATTTCATTAATTTCTTTTATCGATGGAGGATTTGTATTTATGAATTTTTCAAAGAGAGATACTACACCCACTTCAAAACTCTGCTTAAAATCAATTTTATTTTTGGAACCGCAGATTATCTCCGAACTTCCACCACCTATATCAATCACAGTATATTTTGTGTTACTTACTATCGATGGTACCGATCCAATAAAAGACATCCTGGCTTCATCCTCACCGCTTATAATTTTAATATCCCATCCAAATTTGTTACGAATATTTTCAACTATTTCATTCCCGTTTTTTGCTATCCTTAATGCATTTGTAGCAACAACTATGGTTGTATTACACTTATATCTTTGTATTATTGCATTATAATCATATAGTACATTCCACATCTCAGAAACTTTTTCATTTGAAATCATTAAATTTGTTTTAAGATTTTTAGAAATTCTTGGGATACGATATTCATTATAAATAGTTTCTAAAGTACGTTCTAAACCGTTATACTCAGCAATTAAAAGCAATATTGTATTAGAGCCAATATCAATTGAGGAAATAACCATATTTTTTTTATATTGTTGTTAAAAATTGTGATACTATATGGATAAACTAAGCAAATTTTCTAAGATATTTTTATTCCTAACTTTAGTTTTTGGAGTTTTATGGTTGGGAGGTTATCTGACTAGACAGTTAGTTGTATATCAATTTTTCAATCCGGAAGATTTATCAATAAGGAGTCTTTATAATAATAATAATTTAGATGCCGCAATTAAGACAATAGCCCCTATATTTGTATCGAATCTTGTACTTTACATTGCTTTTCTAATCACATTTTTAGTTTTCTTTTTTACTGCTAAGATCAATCTTAAAATTGAAGGTTGGCTTTTTTTCATTTCCTTAATAATATTGATAACTGCTCCATTTGAAATTTATTTAACAGTTAAGGATTATAAAATTATCTCGGATATTTATCTATCGGCTGATGTCTCAGCTTCAACAATTCTTAATAATATTAAGGAACGAATGCAATTATTAAGTAGTTTTTCACTAATAGAAATTTTATCATTTATCGGGATCATTTTTTTAATAATTTTCAAACCTTTAAGAAAAGCTAATGAAAATTAAAGAGAAGGAA
>JAGVBL010000046.1 GCA_020059785.1 Ignavibacteriales bacterium
TTTTTTTTTATTTTTATGCAATAATTTTCATCTACTTATAAATTTTTTTGTGCTAAGAAATATTTTATATATAAGCGCAAGTGTGATAATATTTTTTATCGGACTAATTCTTTATGGATTAATATTAAATTCCGGGGAAATTCCATTATCAGAAGTGCTAAGAGAAAAAAATATTTCGAGAATTGACAACTTGAGAATTGTTGTGGACAGAAGCAGCTATCGCCTTGAACTTTATTCGGGAAACGTTTTTATTAAGTCTTATAAAACCGTATTCGGTAAAAATCCAGGTAAAATAAAATCTGCCGCTGATGACCTTGTTACACCAATAGGTGAATATATTATTTGTGCCATTGATAACAATAATAAGTATCACAAATATTTACAATTGAATTTTCCGAACGAGAAAGATGCTGCTGAAGCATTGAAAAGAGGTTACATTAATCAAAATGAATTTGAAGTAATTATGAACTCTGTTGAAAAAAATGTTTGTCCGCCAAATTCTACAAGGCTCGGAGCTAATATTGGAATTCATGGCATCGGAGATTATGATATTATTTTTAGAAATCTTCCTTTTACTTTTAACTGGACAAACGGTTCGATAGCAATAAGTAATAAGAATATTGATGAGCTATCTTCAATTGTAAAAATCGGAACTCCTGTAAAAATAACATATTGAATTAACTGAGTAGAACTTGAGAAAAATATTAATCAACATACTTTTTACATTTAGTCTATTATATTCTCAAACAGTTTTACAAGTTGAATTAAAATCAATAGAATTCACGGGCAATCATTCAATCTCCAATTCAGAATTAAGCTCAGTTATACTATCTAAAGAGTCCCCGGGAAAATTTTCACAATTCCTAAATAGTTTTTCGAGTTTTGGAAATCCTCCTAATTATTTCGATTCACTTTTAATCCCGCTTGATCTTCAGGCAATACAATCTCTTTATATAACAAGAGGATTTTTTAAGGTAAAGGTCGGTTACAGTTATAAATTTGATGAGAAAGGTGCCTACTTAAAATATGTTATCACTGAATCGTCACCTGTAAAATTCAGGTCGTTTGTTTTAACAGGATTGGAAAATAAAATTCCTGGTGAGTTCCTGGATGTAATAAATGACTATATACAGGTGGATACCGGAATGGTTTATTCCGATGCTAGATTAGAAGACCGAAAGAATTTTACACTTTCATATTTGCGCGATCACGGGTTTATGTTAGCTACGCACGACCAACCTACACTGATAATTGATACTCTTATAAATCGTGCTGATGTATTAATCAATTTCAATCCGGGTAAAAGATATATAATAAGCGATATTTTAACAATGCGGACCGGTGTTGGAATGGACTATGTTGAAGACCAATTACTCAAAGATATTGTCGGAATAAAACCCGGTATGTATTACAGTCATTACGATATTCAACGTGGACAAGTACGATTATACCGTACAGAACTTTTTAATTCTGCAATAATAAACGCCATAATTTCCGATACAATTGGTAATAAAGTTCCTCTTAATATAAGTGCCGATATTGGGATGCTACATGAATTATCTCCTGAAATAATTATTAATAACGAGGACAATACATTTAATCTTGGTTTGGGATTAAGTCTTGTTAAAAAGAATTTTTTAGGGGCCGCAAGAAAACTGACTATAAGTACTTCAGCCGCCGCACAAAACATTTCGGAATTTATTAAGCAACCCGCATTTAATGATTCAACTGTTTTTGGATACACCGATTCAAGATTAAGCATTGAGCAACCTTTTCTTTTTGGGCGTCCAATCAATACAAAAATTGAAACTTACTTTACCCTTCAGAAAAGAAGAAATGAATATAACTCAACTTTGTATGGCGCAAAACTAAGTTTCGATATTGAATTAGCTCAGTTCACTTATCTTAATGCGCTCTCTACATATTTCAATGTTGAGAGGTCTGAATATAAATACAAGAGAAATTACCTGATTGATTTGCTTAGCAGATTTTACCAAAGAATTCCGGGTAATCAATTCAGTCAGAAAGAAACTGATTCCTTAGCCACCAATTATGTTGATGAAGAATTAGGCGGACAGTTACTTTCCAGAAGTACAAATACACTTTTAGGAATTATAATGGGAGCAAATAAGACTGATGATGTTTTCTTTCCAACATCCGGTTATTCTCTCTCATTACTGATTGAAGAATCTAATTCAATTCCATATTTAATAAGTAGCTTGTTCGGTGGTTCGTTTAACCGTCCTCTGTATTTTAAGTTGCTCGGAACCGGTTCTTTCTTCTTACCGTTCTATTCATCAAAAGAAAATTCATTTGGTATAAAAATAAAAGCCGGGCAAATATTTAATTACCGCGGCGATAAAGCAGATATATCTCTTAACCAAAGATTCTATGCCGGGGGAAGTAACTCGGTTCGTGGATGGAGTACAAGACAACTTGTTCCTATTGAACCATTATTAAGTTTAGAAAACCCTACACAGGAGGATCTTGAAGCTGTATTGGCAAAGGGTGCAGCAACTGGCGGTTTCTTTCTGTTAGAAGGATCGGTTGAATCAAGAAATCGATTGTTCGGAAAATTCGGCTCGGCCATTTTTATCGATTATGGTAATACATGGAATAGCGTCAAAGAATTTCGACTGAATCAGATTGCTGTTGCGGGCGGATTCGGACTAAGATATTATTCCGATTTCGCTCCAATTCGTCTCGATTTTGGTATCAAACTTTATGACCCATCCGATAAAAGAAATATTTCATCAAAAAAATTCTTGAAAGAATTAGCACAGTTTCATATCGGCATTGGAGAAGCTTTCTAATTTCCCTCGCTTTTGATAGTTTTTTCCAATTTTCACGCGTTGTTTAGTAGTTCGGTTTTAAGTAAATTTGCAGTCACTTTTTATGGGAGAATACATGATTTCCAGCATGACCGGTTACGGTAAAGGATATGCTCAGGAAAAAGATCTTTCGGTTGAAGCTGAAATTAAAAGTCTTAACAACCGTTATCTCGATCTCTCACTACGATTGCCTAAATTTTTAGCTGCTAAAGAATTTGAATTAAGGGAAAAAGTAAAAAGTCGTATTAAACGTGGTAAAATTTATCTTTCGGTTTCTGTAAGACGTGGTGAACTTGAAGAAAAATCTAATGAAGTTGATACAGCATCTGTTAAGTATGCTCTGAAAATTTTAAAAGATATTCGTAAAGCCTCCGGACTTAAAAATAAGATATCTTTCAGCGATTTGATGTTGTTTCAGAATATGTTTTTTAAGGAAGATGATGAACAAGCCGGTACCGAAATGATTTTGATAGAGAAGGCAATAGATGCAGCTATTGACGATATGAATAAAATGCGTGAAGCAGAAGGGAGAGAACTCGAAAAGGATATTAGGAGCCGTATCAATCACATCGATCAGGTTATTGCTAAAATAGAAAAGGTAAAAGAAGAAAGTCTTAAGACTTATTTTGAAAGATTTAAAGAGAAGGCAAAACAATTAACCAAAGATATTGTTGATAACGATCAAAGATTATTTACAGAACTTGCAATTTTATCCGAGAGATATGACGTAACAGAAGAATGTATTAGGTTGAAAAGTCACATAAAAATGTTTCTCGATACACTTGAGCAATCTGATGATGCCGGAAGACGATTAAATTTTATTTTACGGGAAATGAACAGGGAAGCAAATACAATTAACAGCAAAGCAATTGCATCGGATATTTCGCATTCGGGCATTTATATTAAAGAAGAAATTGAAAAAATCCGTGAACAAATTCAAAATATTGAGTAGATGGTGGGTAATAAAGCTAAACTATTTGTATTCTCGGCTCCAAGCGGATCAGGTAAAACTACAATTGTAAGAGATATTCTAAAACAATATCCTGAATTTGTTTTTTCGGTTTCTGCTACAACCAGAAAAAGAAGAAATGTTGAAAAAGATGGCGTGGATTACTTTTTTATTTCAGAAGAAGAATTCAAAAAAAAA
>JAGVBL010000282.1 GCA_020059785.1 Ignavibacteriales bacterium
AAAAAAATCCCCGGTTATGCTCTCAATTCTTTACAGGAATTTCTTGAACAGGTAAAAGATCCTATTGCCGTCCGTTCTTCAAGTCTGCTGGAAGATTCTCAGGGGCAACCTTTTGCAGGTGTTTACGAAACATTTATGCTACCTAATAATCATCCAGATATAAAAGTAAGGTTAAAGCAGCTTCTTCATGCTATTAAAAGAATCTATATGTCGATCTATTTTCAGAGATCGAAAGATTACATTAAAGTATCCACATACCGGCTTGAAGAAGAAAAGATGGCTGTAATTATTCAGAAGGTTGTTGGTGCTAATCACAACGGTAAGTATTATCCAGAGTTTTCTGGAGTTGCAAAGTCGTACAATTTTTATCCTAATCCACCTTTAAAATCACACGATGGAATTGTATCGGTTGCACCCGGATTGGGTAAATATATTGTTGATGGCGGAATTTCATTCCGGTTCTGTCCAAAATATCCTAATCATATTTTGCAATTTGCAACAATTGATGATCTGCTAAATTATTCCCCACACGAGTTTTTTGCGCTTGTATTAAATGAAAATTATAAGAATAAAATAAATGAAGATGATCTTATTAAGAAATATAATTTATATGAAGCGGTTAAAGATGGTACTTTAGATTATACCGGGTCTACCTACTCAATTGATAATAATAGTCTTTATGATGGAACGGATAGAGACGGAACAAAACTCTTTACATTAGCGCCGATACTTAAACAGAAAGTGTTTCCGCTGCCGGAAATTTTATCTTTACTTTTAGATATGGGTAGCTGGGGAACAGGCTCGCCGGTTGAAATTGAATTCGCTGTTAATTTGACCGTACCCGAAGGAAAACCAAAAGAGTTTGCACTTCTACAAATGAGACCGCTTGTTGTAAGTAACGAAATAGAAGAACTTGAACTGGAATCGTTTGAAAAAGAATCATTACTCGGTAAAAGCGATCAGGTTTTGGGGCACGGTGTAATTAATGATATTAAAGATATTGTCTTTGTTGATCAGAAAAAATTTGATCGTAAGAACACTGTTAAAATTGCACACGAAATTGCTCAATACAATTCCAAAATGCTAAATTACAAAACTCCGTATTTATTAATTGGAGTAGGAAGATGGGGCACGCTCGATCCCTGGCTTGGAATTCCGGTTACATGGGAAATGATTAATGGTGCGCGAACAATTATAGAATCCAACTTTTCCGATTTTAATGTTACTCCGTCGCAAGGCTCACACTTTTTTCAGAATCTTACTTCTTTTAAGATCGGTTACTTTACAATAAATGAACTGGATGAACAGGGATTCATTGATTGGGAATGGCTGGAAAATCAAAATGTAATTGAACAGAAAGAGTTCACAAAACATATAAGGGCAGAAAATCCAATAACCATTAAGATAAACGGGCATAAGAGTAAAGGCATTATTGTAAAACCCGGTTGATATATTCCTTTCTAAATTGAAGTTCGCACACAAATAAACTAATTTTTGCCAGTCATTATACTTTTTTTTAAGAATCCGGAGCTTAAATGAAAAACTTTGTAATTAGACCTGCAGTAAGAACGGAAAACGTAACGTATGCGGTTAGAGATATTGTTGTGCTTGCAAACGAAGTTGCTAAGAGCGGAAAGGAAATGTTATACCTGAACATTGGCGATCCTAATTTATTCGACTGGGAACCGCCCAAACATCTTGTTGAAGAAACTTATAAAGCAATGTTGAAAAACTTAAATGGTTATGCACCTTCTTCGGGAATTAAAGAAGCTGTTAATGCTATTGAAATGGAAGCAGATAAAAAGGGAATTAAAAATGTTCAGGATATTTTTGTTACTACCGGTGCTAGCGAAGCAATTGATATTTGTTTAACGGCACTTGTAAACGATGGCGAAAATGTTTTAACTCCTACGCCCGGTTATCCTCTTTACACTGCTATTCAAAGTAAATTAATGATGTATGAAAATCCATACTATCTTGATGAAAGTAATGGCTGGCAACCGAACATCGATGATATTAAAAGTAAAATAAACGATAAAACACGTGCAATAATTCTTATTAACCCCAACAATCCAACCGGTTCAAATTTCTCACCGGAAACTCTCAAACAAATTATTGATTTAGCGTTAGAGCATAACCTCGTAATTTTTGCCGATGAAATTTATGATAAGTTGTTGATGGATGGAAAGAAACATACATCCATTGCATCATTGAACTCCGAAGCGCCAATGGTAACTTTTGGCGGGTTGTCCAAAAATTATATGGTCCCCGGTTTCAGAATTGGATGGGGAATTGTTAGCGGTAACAGAACTATATTGAAAGATTATATTGAAGCGATTAACAAATTATTGCGTGCACGGTTATCGGCAAATCATCCGGAACAATATGGAATTGCACCATCTCTTCTTGGTGATCAATCCCATCTTGAAGTTGCAATGAAAAAATTAACCAAACGGCGCGATATGACTGTTGAAGCGATGAATTCAATTCCCGGAATTTCTTGCGTTGCACCTGAAGGAGCTTTCTATGCTTTCCCACGTATTCATAATATTACCGATGATGCTCACTGGACTCAAGAACTGATAAAAGAAACCGGTGTGGTTGTTGTCCACGGAAGCGGGTTCGGACAGGTACCCGGAACAAATCATTTTAGAATTGTTTTTCTACCACCGGAAAATATTTTGGAGAAAGCGTATAAAGCTATCGCACTGTTTCATGAAAAGTATGTTGAGAAGTTTTGAGGTTTATGATTTACCTTTGGTTAAGAAATTTGTAAATTATTAATAGTTAAGAAAAGGAAATTTATATGACTATAAATGCTATAATCGAAAAAGATGATCAAGGCTATTTCGCTTCAGTTCCGGAATTAAAAGGATGTTTCAGTCAAGGTGATACCTTTGAAGAAGCATTGACAAATATTCGAGAAGCAGCAGAACTATATTTGGAAAGTTTAAGCGAAGAAGAAAAAAAATCTTTTGAATCAAAATCGTTTGTTATAGCTCCTCTTTATATCCAAACCTCTAAAGCTGTTTAGCAGTATGAATGCTAAGGAAGCAGAAAGATTATTATTAAAAGGGGGATTTTTTCTCGACCGAAGTAAAGGCAGTCATCGAATTTATAAAAAGGGAAATGTTAGAATTGTAATTCCATTTCATAGTATGAAAGAGCTCCATCCCAAGTTAGTAAAAGAATTAAAAAATGTTTTGAGTGAATAGAATAAATTTAAGATGAGAGATGTTCCAATAGAACATCTTAATTTTATGTGAGGCAAATTAACGAATCTTATTTACGAAAAAATATAATTTATGTCTTGCATTGAGGTTAAAATCTTAAGAGATAACACACGCCATAAAATCCAGAATTATATTCCTACGCACCATAGAAAAAATAAAATTCTTATAAACCTGTATTTGTTTAATACAACAATAATCTGATGGATTTAATTACACAATAAGATAACTGTTATAAAAAAATCATATTGTCTGATCAATTTGCTTTTTTCGCTTTACTCTTTCTATTGTAAATGCCGGGATGCAAACAGAAACATATTCACATGGTTCATCAAACGGATTGGAATATCTTACTTGAGTTCCTTTCATAACGCAAATTGATTGACCCTTTGTTAAAATTATTTCTTCTCCGTCAATTTCGAACATTTTCCTTCCTGAAATAATGTAAGTTATTTCATCAAATTCCGGAGATTGAAATGGTTCCGACCAATGTGGCGGGGCGATCATATGAGCAAAACTGTAATCGCCGGTTTTTATACTTGCCATACCAAAATGTTCTTCAATCAATTTCCCATCAGTAGTCGGAACAATGAACGGTTTTTTGGGGATGTAGTATTTTTGCATAACACACTCCATAGAGATGAGGCATGCCTCATCCCTACAAATAATTGTTTTCTGTTTTGTTTTTCTCCAGATTCCACTTTAGAGGATTTTGCTCTATATATTTTCTGATGTTGTATAATTCTTTTTCATTACGAATAATGTGATCATAAAAACGTGATTGCCATGAAAAATTTGAATAATTGTTTTTATTTGCCCATCGTTTAACTGAACCTTTGAATTGATTAATTATTTGTCCCAATGTTGTTTTTTGTGGTAGAGTCGCCCGATCGGGCGTCTCTACAATAGGATTTATTATAATAATTCCATGTAAATGATTCGGCATAATTATAAAATAATCTAATTCAATGTTTGGAAAATGTTCTGGAATATTTTCCCAACAATTTTTTGTAATTAATCCTAATTCGTTTAATAATACATACCCTCTTTCAATTCTACCAAAATATTCGAAATGATTTTTTGTATTTATTGTTACATAATACCACCAGGGTGTTGAATAATCCCAACTTTTTAACCGAGAACTTTCGATACGATATTTATTCTGAAACTTTGTCATATCAAAAATAAAAAGGATGAAGCATACCTCATCCCTGCATCAAAATAATCAAAATAATTTTGCGCGTTTTAATCTAAGTGAATTTGTTACAACAGAAACGGAACTTAACGACATAGCAAGTGCAGCAATCATAGGATTTAACATACCAAATGCTGCAAGCGGAATCAATACAGTATTGTAAATAAACGCCCAGAATAAATTCTGCTTAATTGTTTTTAACGTCTGCTGCGAAAGTTTAATTGATTTTGCTACCCCGGTAAGGTTTCCTTTAACCAAAGTTATTTGTGCTGTTTCAATTGCAACATCTGTTCCTGTTCCAATAGCAATTCCAACATCAGCTTGGGCTAATGCCGGTGCATCGTTTATCCCGTCACCAATCATCCCCACTATTTCACCCTTTGTTTGATACTCTTTAACAATATCGGCTTTTTTTCCCGGTAATACTTCGGCTTTAAATTCAGAGATACCTAATAGATTTGCAATCCTTTCAGCAGATTTTTTATTGTCACCCGTTAACATAACTGTTTTAATGTTCATGTCCTTCAGATAGTTTACAGCTTCCATCGAATCACTTTTAAGCTTGTCTTCAACCAGTAGAATACCGGAAAACTCTCCATCAATGGAAATACAGATAATTGTCTTTCCTGATTCTTGTAACTCATTATAAATGGAAAGACCTTTTTCAACATTAATTGAAAATTCTTTCAACAGATTAATATTTCCCGCAATTACATTTTTGTTATTAACTAAACCAGCTATTCCAAAACCCGAGTAATTTTGAAAACTATCCGGTTCAAATAACTCTATTCCTTCTTGTTTTGTTTTCTGCAAAATAGCTTTTGCAATCGGATGTTCTGATTTAGATTCCAGTGATGCTATTAATTGTAATAATTCTCTCTTATCCTTGCCCAAAGAAATTATTTCCGAAATTTTCGGCTTCCCTTCGGTTAATGTTCCGGTCTTGTCAAAAATAATGGTAGAGATCTTATTTGCAATTTCAATGCTCTCGCCATTACGGATTAGAATTCCATTTGAAGCACCCAAACCTGTCCCTACAATTATTGCTGTTGGTGTTGCTAATCCCAAAGCACATGGGCAAGCGATAATTAAAACTGCCACAAAATTTATTAGAGCATTGCTAAAGGAATGCTCGGGTGAAAAGATCAACCAGGATAAAAATGTAATTATCGCAATAAGGATTACAACCGGGACAAATATTCCGGCGATTTTATCAACCAGTTTCTGAATTGGCGGTTTGGTTGATTGAGCCTGTTCAACCATTCGAATAATCTGGCCGAGTACCGAATTATCACCAATGCTGGTTACTAAGAAGTTAAATGTTCCATTCTGGTTTATCGTACCGCCAAAGACATTATCGCCAATATTTTTTTCGACAGGAAGACTCTCGCCGGTTAACATCGATTCATCTACCGAAGAGTAACCTGAGATTATTTTTCCATCAGCCGGAATTTTTTCTCCGGGTCTAATAACAACTTCATTGTTAATACTCAATCCCGAAATACTTATTGATTTTTCTTCCCCGTTAAGAATGATATTAGCTGTTTTAGGTTTAAGTTCTATTAAGAGTTTAATTGCATTTGTAGTTTTATTTTTTGCACGATGCTCAAGAAGTTTTCCCATCAAAATTAGTGTAATTATTACAACAGCAGTTTCAAAGTAAACATGAATATTATGTGTATCGCTATTGATTACATACGGAAAAAGTGTTGCAATAACGCTATATCCATACGCTGCACCGGTTCCAATTGCAACAAGTGAATTCATCTCTGCAGAAAAATGTTTCAGATTATTCCAAAAAATTTTGTAAAACCTCTTACCGCTAATGAATATTACAAGTGTAGTTAGGATAAGAAGAATTTTTCTTGTCTCATCGTGATTAAAAATCCAGAATGATTGAAAGAACTTATAATCCATCAACATACTTATCAGAAAAATTGGTATTGTAAAAACCAGAGCAAACAAAAATTCCGATTTTAAATTTTTATAGTATTCATCATCTTCATCTGATACTTTGTTAATTGATGATAAATTTAATTGCGATTCGGTTCCGTCTATTACTAATTCATATCCGTATTCTTTTATTGCAGAAGATATTACTTTCAGGTCAATTGCATCCTTATCGCTTTCAAAGCTTACACGTTCGGTTGCAAGGTTAACACTAACATTTTTAACGTTGTCCATTTTGCCAATAATCTTTTCAACCCTTGCAACACAACTTGCACAAGTCATCCCCTTAATGGGTAGATCATACTTCATTTGCATTGTTTAACCCTTTTTAACCTTATACCCGGCTTCTTCAATTGCTTTTTCAATTTGTCCATCTGTAGTTTTTGACTCATCATAATTGATCTTTGCATTTCCAATTTCAACCTGAAAAGAATCCAGATTCAATTTGGATAGTTCCTTTTTAACCGCCATAACACAATGATTACAGCTCATGTTTTCAATAATGAAAATTTTTTCAGCCATTTTATTTTTCCTTTAATTATAAATGCAACCGAAACCTAAATAAGTTTACCTTATTACACGTTACATATTTTTTATGAAATGTTATAAAATTTTAGGGTAAGAAAGAGAAATCTAATTGAGTTTATCGAGTGGTTTTCGGATGTTGATAGTAAGTTTTCTAAAGTCGCTTGCGGAAAGACCTGTTACTTTCTTAAACTGGTTAGAAAGATGCTGAACGCTGCTATATCCCAGGTTGTAAGCAATTTCGCTTAATGTTAGTTCGCCGTACTTCAATAATTCTTTAGCACGCTCAATTTTCTGAAGTATTATAAAATGCTCAATCGTAATTCCTTCAACAGAAGAAAAAAGAGAACTTAGATATGTATAATCATGCCCGGCTTGATTTTCTATAATTTTAGAAAAATTTATTTTTCTTGATTCACCGCGATTATCAATATGTACTTCATTGATAACAATGCTTTTAATTTTCTCTACCAGTTTTGCTTTTTTGTTCTCAATTAATTCAAATCCATTTTCATGTAAAACAGATTTTATTTCTGCAAGTAATATGTTATCAACTTTTGATTCGGTTACAACTTCGCCTAACGAAATCTTGTTTATTTCTAATCCAAGGTTTTCTAATTCCTCCTTAACCACTTTAATACACCGGTTACATACCATGTTTTTGATCAATAGGTGGGAATATTTTCCTTTTGGTTCAATCATTTTTTATTAAATAGCGGATACTAATTTTTTTTCTGTGTGTTTTTCTTTTTTGTGTTAAGGGTAAACATCTCGCCGGATTCATCCTCTGCATATTTGTCAAGAATTTGGTCGCCAAGTGATGTCATATTTTTTTCAATTACAGTTTCTTTTTCTTCAGGTAAATTTTTTTCCGGTTTCGGTTTAGTTTCTTTTTCAAGGGTTGACCGGGGACTTAATGATTTTACAACTTCAATTCGATCCGGTTTATTTTGTTTCCGGGGTTCTTTGGAAATAGTTTCATCAATTTTTTTAACCGGTCTTTTTGTGTTAGGATCTAATTTAATTTTCTTTTCCATCTCGGGTTTAGGTAATTGATCTGGCTGGAGAGGAGGAATATGTTTTGTTATTCTTTCAACAATCCTTTTTACAGATTTTTCAGCATATACAACTGGTCCGGCGGTTCTTTTATCTGGAGATTCTATTAACCCTTTCTTTAACTTGATTCTGTAAGTAACATAAGAAAAGGTAATAACAACCAATGCAAGAACAGCTACAATCTTAAGCACGCTAAATATTACTGGTACTAATTCCATAAATTAAAAATAGGAAATTAAACTTAACCTGACAATTTTATTTCAGTAAGTATAATTGTTCAATTAGAAGGATGGTTCGGCATTGCTGTAGCTGTTACTAAATCCTTATCAGCATTATTATCCGAATAGAAGCTTAATAAATTAAATTGTGATAGGTCGTTAATATATCTTGCCAGAGATTCTTTTCTGGTAATCTGTTTCTCATCCGGTTTCTGGAATTTCTTATTATCATTCATTATTTCAATTCTCGTTCTCGTCGTTCGATTATAATTAGTATTACCATTTCTTCTACTCTCATAGTCATTTCTAATTTCTCTCTCGGCTATTCTTGGCAGATTAATTTTTACATCCTGTTCTTTCTGAAAATAGTTATAAGGAAGTACAACTGGTTGTAACTGATTTACCGTATTATTTCTTTGCGAGTTATCGAATCTTGGAACCGGAATATATTGTGTATTCTTAATTGGATTAGCAATAATTTTATGGGGATAGTTGACCGCTCTTTGCTTTCTTATTTCTTCTGCAATAACCGGATTTGTATTTTTTCTTGCACGGTATGATAGATATGAAATAAGAACTACAATTAGCATTAATCCAAAGAACAATGCTAAACTGGTATATATAATTGGAACGAGTGACATTTTTTCCTCTAATAACTATCACTATAAATACAAACCGCATACCAGTTATTTTCTGCCTTTTTTAAGCGTTTTCGCTGATTGTTTAATCCAAATCATGGACTTTGTATTATAATGAAACAAAAGATGATGTAATAAAGGTATCTGAATAAATTCCGCTAAGTCCTTTTGTGGTTGGATTTTAAACCTTTAATTGATATTTTTCCACGCTCAAAATTGAAAAATAGAAGTAAAAAGAGGATAGCAATGACAAAAGCCGATATAGTTGAAAAAGTTGCGCTTGGAACCGGGCTTACTAAACTGGAAACCGAAGCAATTATCGAAGGTTTTTTAACAACTGTTATTCAGGCACTAAGGGAAGGGAAGGGAATTGAAATCCGGGGATTTGGAAGTTATAAGGTAAAAAAGAAAAAAGCCAGATATGCCAGAAATCCAAGAACAGGTGAAAAAGTTTATGTCGGAGACCATTTTGTCCCTGTATTTAAATTTTCTAAAGATTTTAAAAGCGCGGTTGATGCCGGTATGAAAGAATCAAGTTCTGTTACTGAGTAAAAAAATATGAATCAAAACAAAGAAAAAAAGTATTGTAGTAATTGCGGTGAAGAGGTTTCTAAAGAAGATAAATTCTGTTCTCAATGCGGCGTACCGGTGAGTAAAGTAAAATCAGATTCCAAAAAAGCCGACAAAGAAAAAATAGAATTTACTAAACCGAAAAGTAGTACAAAGAAAAACTCTTCGGACTTAGACAAGAATATTAAAAGTATATCACCGGTAAAAGTATTCTATTTCACCTTTGCATTAATAGTTGTTGGTTTGATAATTATTTATTCCGCTGGAGTATTTGATAGTCCGGCTATTTCATCAGGTAATCAGAATCTGAGTAACGATCCTCATCGCGGGGTGGATTTACAATATTTACAGAGAATTAATCAGCTTGAAGAAGAAATTAAAAAACAGCCGGATAATAACAAACTATTAGAGCTTGCTCATCTTCTTAATGATTCCGGATTTAAAGACAAAGCTATTGAAAAGTATTTAACTTATTTAAAGACTAATCCTAATGATGCAGATGTTCTTGTTGATTTAGGAGTATGTTATTATGAACAGGGTAAAAATGAAGATGCATTGCGTTACATGAAAGAGGCACTAAAGTATCAGACCAAACATCAAATTGCTCATTTGAATATAGGAATTGTATTGCTTGCTTCTAATAAACATGATGAAGCTATTGAATGGTGGAAGAAAGCGGTTGAAATTAATCCAAATAGTGAAATTGGTAAACGAGCACAAGAATTAATTAAATCACATTAAAAGGAGGATGTAAATATGCCGTGTGGCAGAAAACGTAAACGCCATAAAATGGCTACACACAAACGTAAAAAACGTTTGCGCAAAAACCGTCATAAAAAGAAATTGAGATAACATTTTCTTAAGCCACCTTAGCTCAGCTGGTAGAGCAGCTCATTCGTAATGAGCGGGTCGTAGGTTCGAGTCCTATAGGTGGCTCCAAAATATTGTTATAACCCCTCGCTTTGCATAACTTTCTCCTCAAGTAGTAATACCTCTAAATGGATTTACCTGGATATAAATTAACAGAACTTGCTGGTAAGCTTTCCTTGCTCTTTTAGTCTCTCGTCATTCTTTAGATCACTTTTTGAATTTTTTTGAAAAAAAATCTTGACAATCCCACATAAAATCAGTTATTTTGCATGCAAGTGGGTAATAGTGTTTCATTTTCCCAAAAAGTGGGGATATATGTTTTT
>JAGVBL010000367.1 GCA_020059785.1 Ignavibacteriales bacterium
AGTTCTTACCATTGTTGAAGGTGAAAGATATTTGATTGAAGAGCTGTTCAATAAAATAAAAATAGGTCCTCCTTACGCAGATGTCCGGAATGTTTCAATTAAGTGGAGTACTCCCAAAAATGAGTTTAATACATTCGAGATAAAACATTGAATAATCAAATTAGAATCGGGTTTGGATATGATGTTCACGAGCTTGCAGATAACCGTAAACTGATTATTGGAGGAGTTGAAGTTGAGTACAGTAAAGGTTTATCCGGTCATTCCGATGCCGATGTTCTGCTTCATGCCATTTGTGATGCTTTATTAGGTGCATTAGCGCTGGGAGATATTGGCAAACATTTTCCGAATACCGATCCCAGATACAAAAATATTGATAGTAAAATCCTTCTTGAAAAAACTTACAGCTTAGTAAAAGATACAGGTTACATACTGGGTAATATCGATTCAACTATAGTTATACAGGAACCTAAAATGTCTCTTCACATTTCTTCGATGAGAAAAGTAATTGCCGAGACTTTGAGTATTGGTGTAGAACAGATTTCAATAAAAGCAACTACTTCAGAAGGTCTTGGATTCGAAGGACGGAAAGAGGGCGTATCTGCTTATGCAATTGTTCTTTTAAACAAGAAAGAAAATTAATGCTCCAGGATATTCTTAATTTTATAAGTACGCTCGATCCGGCACTCATCTATTTAACCCTCTTATTCTTTTCATTTATAGAAAATATTTTTCCACCTTCGCCAAGCGATGTTGTTGTTGTTATTGGGTCAACATTAATTGCAAAAACTGCTGTGGGATTTATTCCAATTCTTTTAATAACAAGTCTTGGAAGTGCTGCCGGATTTATTGTTATGTATTTTGTAGGAGAGTACTTTGGCGAAAAATTATTGAGAAAAGGGAAATTAAAGTTTATTAAACAAGAGTCTCTTGAAAAAGCCGATATTTGGTTTAATAAGTATGGATATAAACTTATTCTTATAAATAGATTTATCCCGGGTACCAGAGCAGTTATTAGTTTCTTTTCGGGCGTTCACCGTTTAAAACCATTACCCACTTTTTTTTATGCTGCTATAAGTTCATTTATATGGAATGCATTATTGATTTGGATCGGAGTGCTGCTCGGTAAAAATGTTTCTCTCATCGACTATTATCTGAATACATACTCCAATATAATTCTAGTAATTACAGCTATTGTTGTAATCTATCTTTTGTATAAATTTTGGAAAAGAAAAAAACGATCAAATGAAATCATTTCTTGCAAAATTCAGAGTTAAAAAAACCCCTGAAGAAAAACGTATTTTAAGGAAAGAAAGATTGCTTGCAATATTCAGCGGATTTTTATTCGGGCTGGCGTTTCCTCCGCTGCCATTTCCTTATTTAATATTTGTTGCATTAATCCCTTATTTAATTATTGTAAGCAAAAGGGAAACATTGGCTGAAATTAACCGGATAACATATTTGACTTCGTTTGTATTTACTCTAACTACATTATACTGGGTAGGAAGCTGGACGAAAGAAGCTGATCCTTTTCTTATGATTTCCGGTGTATTGCTAATGTTTGTTAATCCGGCTGTTTATTTAATTCCATCAACACTTTATTATTTTGCAAAAAAATTATTAAACCGGAAGATTGCATTTTTTCTTTTACCATTTTTCTGGGTCGCATTAGAATATGCATATAGTCTTACTGATTTAAGATTTCCATGGCTTACACTCGCCAATAGTCTTCCAAAATTTAATTTATTTATTCAGATTGCAGACATAATCGGTGCATATGGAATTTCATTACTTGTATTATATATCAATCTGTTTCTGTTTTTAGCATTAAGGGAATTTATTGATAACAGAAAATTCTCTTTGAAATTTCTTTTAATCGCATTAATAATTTTTCTTGTTCCAGTCATATATGGAGCAGTCAGGGTTAAAACATATAAAATGCCCGAAGAGAATGTTAAGGTTGGATTAATACAACCGAACTTAAATCCGTGGGATAAATGGCAAGCCGGTAATCTTGATGAGCAGCTTGATATGTATCTTGACCTTTCGCGTAAAGCCGTTAAGAAAAATGCTAAGATTATAATCTGGCCTGAATCGGCTCTTCCGGTTTATTTACTTGTTGGAAATTATTTTACACAGGTAAATCGGATACAAAATTTTGCTGATTCGAATGATGTATTTATAATGACAGGAATGCCCGATGCTAATTTCTTCTTCGATAAAAATGAAGCACCGCCGGATGCAAAGTATTCCAAAGCCATTAACATGTATTATGTTTCATATAACTCAATACTTTTATTTTCGCCACAGTCTTCCCAGGTTCAAAAATATGCAAAGATAAAACTTGTTCCGTTTGGCGAAAAAGTACCCTTTGTAGAACACTTGCCTTTCCTTGGCAATTTTATCAAATGGCAAGTCGGAATTTCTAGCTGGAATGTAGGAACCAAACAGACTGTATTCGATTTTGTTGAAGGTATTCAATTAAAAGTGGGCGGCGTAATATGTATTGAATCAATCTATCCCGATTTCGTTGCTGGATTTGTTAAGAATGGTGCTAATATTATAGCGGTGGTTACAAATGATAGCTGGTATGGATACTCAAGCGGACCGTTTCAGCATAAAGAAATTTCTGCACTAAGAGCAATTGAGAACCGCCGATTTGTAGTTCGTGCTGCTAATGGCGGTGTAAGCGCGATTATTGATCCGCTCGGTAGAACTGTTATGCAAACAAAACTGTTTGAAAGAGACATTATTGTTGGTAACGCCGGTATTAATAACACGCTGACAATTTATTCGAAGTATCCTTTAGTTATTCCGCTGCTTTGCTCGTTAATTTCCTTGGTTGTGATAATCACTTATACGGTTAAAAAAATAATTTACAAGGGGAATAAAAAAAATGAAACTAATTGATTTAAGAAGCGACACTGTTACAAAACCCTCCGCTGGAATGCGCAAAGCAATGTATGATGCCGAAGTAGGGGATGATGTTTACAAAGAAGATCCAACTGTTAACAAACTGGAAGAATATGCTGCAGAATTACTCGGCAAGGAAGCAGCCCTTTTTGTGCCGACCGGTGTAATGGGTAATCAGATTTGTTTAAATGTATTAACAAGTCCGGGTGATGAAGTTATATGCGAACGTCATGCTCATATATTTCAATATGAATCAGGTTCTCCGGCACGATTAAGCGGACTCCAATTAAGTCTGGTAGACGGAAATAAGAAAGGAATATTCACGCCGGATCAGGTGGAACCATTGATAAGACCAACAAGTGCATATTATATGGCACAAACACGCCTTATCGAAATTGAAAATACCCACAATAGAGCCGGCGGAACAATTAACCCGATTGATAACATTAAAGCATTATCTCAGTTAGCAAGAAAATACAATTTATATATTCATCTTGATGGTGCCCGCATCTGGAATGCGTATGTTGAAACAGGAATTAAACCGGATGAATATGCTTCACATTTTGATTCTGTCTCATGTTGTTTATCAAAAGGATTGGGTGCGCCTATCGGTTCAATTATCGCCGGGAAAAAAGAATTTATCAAAGAAGCATTTGCTGTCCGTAAAGCGTGGGGCGGAGGAATGCGCCAGGTTGGTGTAATTGCATCTGCCGGTTTATATGCATTAAAGAATAATATAGAACGGTTAAAGGAAGATCATCAGAAAGCTAAATTACTTGCAGCCGGGTTGTCGGAAATTAAAAACCTATCAATCGATCTCGATCTTGTTGAAACGAATATTGTTATGTTTTCTCCCAATGGAATTTCTATAGAAGAATTTCAGTTAAAGTGCAAAGCTAACGGATTGTTACTTGGTACTGGTAAAGTAGGTGAAATTAGAGCAGTTACTCACATGGATGTTTCAGTTGATGATATTAAAGTAGCTACTGGTATTATAAAGAGTGTCCTTGCATGATTGAGCATAAATAAGATCTATACTGAATACTTCTCTTGATCATGATCTTGCTCTTGCTCTTGCTCATGATCTTGCTCATGCTCATGCTCTTGCTCATGCTCTTGCTCTTAATCTTGATTCGCGAAAATTAAAATCAGGTGATAACTAACATGAACAAATCGCTGTTCAAGCATTCTATTCTGGAAACAGTCCGCTTTCACGAAGTAGATATACTTGGCGTATGTAATAACGCCGTCTATTTCAATTACTTTGAAGATGCACGTATAAAATATGTTCAGGACCTTAAAAAGAATTTTGCACTTAAGGAATTATTAGAAGGTAATTCATTTTTTATAATGGTTCATAATGAATGTGATTACATAGAACCGGCTTTTCTTGATGATGAGCTTAAAGTTTATACGCGTGTCAACTTCGTAAAAAATTCCAGCTTCGGATTTGAACACATAATTGAAAAAACTTCTTCAGGTAAAATGATAGCAGAAGGAAGCGGGGTAGTTGTTCATATTGATAAAGTAACAAGACAATCATTACCGTTACCCGAAGAATTTTATAAAGCAGTCAACAATTTTGAAGATAATGTAAATATTCTTAAAACATAATCACGCTAAAAAGAATATAATCACACATACTGTAACAATAATTAAAACTCCCCTTGATATTATTACCGGATACTTTACTTTTAACCAGCCCCATAATTTAGCGAGCAGAATCATTATTACTATAAGCAATACTGTTATTAATATTACTTCTAATGGACTAAGCGGGGTACCTAAAAAGTCAATTATACTTTTTCCATCCCAGAACTTTTTGTAAATAATTTTTAAGTGAAGCCAGTAAACCATAAGTGATTCTCTGCTTACATCAAGTATGAAAGAATTATAATTTTCAAAGCGATTTATATAGAACCAGAAAAATCCAAGCAACATCATAAGTACTCCAACCCTTTGCATAAAGAATAACGGGTTGGGCTTTATTTCCACAATTGAATCCGGTAACAATACATTGAGCAATAATACTGTTCCGATGAAGAATCCTGCTCCATAATAGATTAAATGCTTAGAGAATTTCTCTTCACCTATTTTATCCTTAAGCTCAATATACAATTTACCCAACAGTGCACCGGTAAGAATAAAAGCCAGCCATGGGAAAAGAGGAAAGAGCGAACCATGAATTCTATTAAAGTAATTTGCAATACCCAGTGGAATAAATTCGGCAAAATCTGTCTTCCAGGCATAAGGCGAAAATGATAGAACAAAAATATCCAGTAAGAGAATTGTTAGAT
>JAGVBL010000249.1 GCA_020059785.1 Ignavibacteriales bacterium
AAATAAAATCGACACCTTGAAATTTATTGTAACCGGTGATAATGGAATAATGGAAGAAAAGGAAATACTGATCGGTTACACAGTTCCTACAGAATTTAAACTTGAGCAGAATTATCCGAACCCGTTTAATCCATCAACAAAAATTGAATATCAATTACCTAAAGACGGAGGAGTTACCATCAAAGTATTCAATATACTTGGACAGGAAGTTAGAACTCTGTTGAATGAAGTTAAGTTAGCTGGATATTATGCAGTAGAATTCAATGCAAAAGGCTTTCCGAGTGGTGTTTACATTTACGGAATTATAACCGGCGAATATAGATCATTTAAGAAAATGGTATTATTAAAGTAAGCCCGACAATGCTTGGCCGGGCTTTAGTTAAAATGTACTAATCACTATTTAGTTTGACAGCTCTTAGGTCTAAACTTTATATTTCTGCAAATCGCACTGCCTTTAATGAACTAGAAAATATGAAGGATTGCTTTGCTATGAAGTTCTGAAATCAATCAATAAAACACTTTTTTGCGTAAGGTGAGTTAATAATAAGTTTTTATGTAAGTCCCTTGAATTCGGGGCTTTTTTGTTATGGGTAATCTGACTATTTTGCAATTACTAAAAAGCACATATATCATATCGAACTAAATTTATTTACAATTCAAAAGAGGCACAACCATGGCATTTAATCGTGATGAAGCATTAAAGTATCATAGCGAAGGTAGAAAAGGGAAGATTGAAGTAATTCCTACCAAACCATGTTATACGGCTCGTGAATTATCATTGGCCTACACTCCGGGCGTAGCTGAACCGTGTAGAGAAATTGAAAAGAATGACGACGATGTTTACAAGTATACTGCTAAAGGAAATCTTGTTGCAGTAGTTTCGAATGGAACCGCTGTTCTTGGATTGGGTGATATCGGTCCACATGCCGGTAAGCCCGTTATGGAAGGTAAAGGAGTTCTTTTTAAAAGATTTGCTGATATTGATGTATTCGACATCGAATTGAAAACACACGATTCCCAAGAAGTAATTCGTACAGTTCAATTATTAGAACCGACATTTGGCGGAATTAACCTGGAAGACATTAAAGCGCCGGAATGTTTTGAGATTGAAGAAGAGTTAATTAAAACTATGAATATCCCTGTATTTCATGATGACCAGCATGGAACAGCAATAATTTCCTGTGCTGCATTGATAAATGCTGCTGAAATTGCCGGAAAGAAATTGGATAAAATGCGGCTGGTAATTTCTGGTGCTGGTGCATCTGCCGTAGCTTGTTGCAAAATGTATATTGCAGCCGGTGTTAAAGTTGAGAACATTGCAATGTTCGATACTAAAGGTCATATAAATAAAAAGAGGACCGACTTGAATAAATATAAAGCGCTATTTGCTCAGGATGTTGTTTACAAAGATTTGACTGATGCAATGAAAGGTGCTGATGTGTTTGTCGGTTTGTCTAAAGGTAATATTGTTTCTCAGGAAATGGTTAAAGGAATGGCAAAGAATCCGATCGTTTTTGCAATGGCAAATCCTGATCCGGAAATAACGTATGAAGACGGCATTGCAGCTCGCAAAGATATTATTATGGCTACCGGAAGAAGTGATTATCCAAATCAGGTGAATAATGTTCTTGGATTCCCGTTTATATTCCGCGGTGCGCTTGATGTTAGAGCAAGTAAAATAAATGAAGAAATGAAAATGGCGGCTACTAAGGCCTTAGCTCAACTTGCTAAAGAGAAAGTACCGGAAGTTGTAATTAATGCTTACGGCGGAAAAGAATTTTCCTTTGGTCCTGAATATATTATTCCCAAACCATTCGATCCAAGAGTATTATGGTATGTTGCCCCTGCTGTTGCAAAAGCAGCAATGGATACCGGTGTTGCTAAAAATCCGATAACCGACTGGAATAAGTATAAGGAACAATTGCAGGAAAGATTAGGATTCTCAACAGAAATTATGAGGGTAATGGTTCATAAGGCTCAGAAAAGTCCTCGTAAAATAGTTTATCCAGAAGGTTTTGAAGAAAAAATTATTAGAGCTGCTAATTCCGTTCAAGATGAAAATATCGGTCGACCAATATTACTTGGCAATGAAGAAGCAATCAAAAGTAAAATAACTGAACTTGGTTACGATGTTAAGAATTTCGATATCAAAGACCCCTCTACATGTGCCAACTGTGAAAAGTATGCAGAGGAGTTTTACAAATTACGTCAGCGTAAAGGTATTACTCTTAGAGATGCAAGATCATTAATGAAAGAACCAAACTATTACGCATCAATGATGGTTAAACTTGGTGATGCTGATGCATTAATAGGCGGACTAACATATCATTACCCGCAAACCATTAGACCTGCTCTTCAATGTATTGGAGTTAGAGAAGGATTAACCACAGTATCAGGTATGTATATAGTTGTTGTTAAGAATAGAATATTCTTCTTTGCAGATACTACAGTAAACATTGATCCTACTGCTGAACAACTTGCAGAAATTGCTATCAGTACGGCAGAGACGGTAAAATCGTTCGATATCGTACCTAAAATTGCAATGCTCTCATTTAGTAATTTTGGAAGTGCACCTTATCCGCAATCGGAAAAGGTTGCGAAAGCTGTTAAATTAGTAAAAGAAAAACGTCCCGATTTGATGATAGACGGTGAAATGCAAGCAGATACAGCAGTTGTTCCGGAACGTCTTGAATCGGAATTCTCTTTCTCAACACTTAAAGGAAGTGCCAATGTATTAATTTTCCCGAATCTTGAAGCCGGAAATATTGCATATAAACTATTCCAGAGATTAACAGATGCAACTGTAATTGGACCGATTCTTACAGGAATGAAAAAACCGGTGCATGTTATTCAGCGTGGTGATACAGTTGGCGATATATTCAACATGACTGCAATTGCAGTTGTTGAAGCAGAAAACGGTAAAAAATAATTTCCCGGTTTATACGGATTTACCATTATAAAAGCGCCTTAATTAGG
>JAGVBL010000169.1 GCA_020059785.1 Ignavibacteriales bacterium
ACTTTAATGCCTTATGTCGAAAGAAATGTTCCGGTTGTATTTACGGCAGCATCATGTGGTTATGCATTTATGCACGAATATTCTTCCTTCTTTAAAGAAAATGAAAATATAAAAAAGGTTGCTAAGGCAAGTTATGATATTCACGATTTCCTGGGAAATATATTCTTGAATGGAGATTTCAAAAATTCCTTTAAGCCAATTGAGAAAACTATAGTATACCATGCACCGTGTCACCTTAAAACTCAAAACAACAAATATGGACCGATTGATTTAGTAAAATTGATACCGGGGATTAAACTTCAGAAAATAAATGATAGCTGTTGCGGTATTGCCGGAACATTTGGAATGAAGAAAGAGAATTTTGAATTGTCAATGAAAATTGGTTCCACATTATTTGAAGAGATTAACAGAGCTAATCCGGATTTAGTGTTATCCGGTTGTGGAACCTGTCAAATTCAAATTAACCAGGGTACTAATCTCAATGTAATTCACCCGATGAAGTTAATTAACGAATCGTTTTCAGGAAATAATTGAAGGGTTTCTAATTTTATTAAGTGATGAATCGTTGTATGACGAACGATTTATCTTGACGTTTAATTAATTACTAATTATAATAGTATAGACAAATAGACAAACAGACAAATATGATGTATTTCAAGATCTATCTGTCTAAATTCAACTGGAGGAAATATGAAAACAATGAAATCTCTAACTTACAAAGACATTGGTAAAATAGTATATGAAGACAAACCGATGCCACAAATTATGCATCCTAACGATATAATATTAAAAGTAACAGCTGTGGGAATATGCGGAACTGATGTAAAAATTCTTGAAGGTAAACACGTTGTTGGTGAGGATATTGCATTAGGGCATGAGTTCGGTGGAGTTGTAGCCGAAATCGGTAATGGTGTAACAACACTTAAAATTGGTGATCGTGTTGCAGTTGATAACAGTTTGCGTTGTGGTCTTTGTGAATATTGCAGAACTGGAAATAGCCCCCAATGCCATTGGTTAAAAGATAAATCAATTGGAATTTTTCAGAATGGCGGATACGCTGAATATTGTGTATTACCTGAAAATGCTTGCTTTAAAATTCCGGATGCAATGGATGACATTACTGCTACTCAGGTTGAAACTCTTGGAACAGTTCTAAATGGAATGAATGCAGTTCAGATGCAATGCTGGGATACTGTGGTTGTATTAGGATTTGGACCGATCGGTTACCTGTTTTCTGCTTTATCCAAAAATGTTGCGGCTTACACAATGTGTACTGAGATCGATCCATTTAGAATAGAAGTTGCAAAAAAATTGGGTGTTCCGGTATTTAATCCTAATGAACATGATATTGAAAAAGAGGTTATGAAGTTTACTGATGGAAAAGGAGCCGATATAGTAATAGAAGCTGTTGGAAGTCAATTGGAAAACGCTCTTAAATATGTTACACCCGGTGGTAAGGTTTTGGCATTTGGTATGGATAGCAGTATTAAAGCAACAATAGTTCCAAATACCATTACAAGAAAAGCAATAAAGGTTATAGGAACTTATATAGGACAGAATACAATGTTGCCGGCAATTAAAATTTTAATGTCCGGTAAAATTGATATGAAACCATTTTTTACAGAGATCATTCCTCTAAAAGATGGTTTAAGTGCATTTAGTAAGCTGGGATTAGATCTAAAAACAAATAAGCACATTCCCAAACAAGCTATGAAAATTGTAATGAAACCCTAATTAAAGAAATTCATTCGTCCTCAATAGTTCAACCGGAGAAATGATGAATAAAATAATTGGTTTTTTTAAAACAGGTGCAGATAGAAAACAACTTCAGGATAATGAGAAGGTTAATAATCTATTTAAGAGATACAGATGGCAAATTATGACGGCAATTACATTAGGATATGCAATTGCTTATACATGCCGACTCGCATTATCTGTTGTTAAAAAACCATTAATTGATGAAGGAATCTTTAGTGCTCAAGAATTAGGCGTAATTAGTTCGGCAATCTTTTATACGTACGGATTTGGAAAATTAACAAATGGTTTTCTTGCTGATCATGCAAACATGAAAAGATTTTTTGCTTTCGGCGTCTTAGTCTCAGCAATAATTAACATTGTTATGGGGCTTTCAACATTTCTATTTCTCTGGATAATACTATGGGGACTTAATGGATGGTTCCAGGGATTTGGTGCGCCAGCAGGAATGGTTTCGATGGCTAACTGGTTCAGTAATAAAGAACGGGGTAGAAGGTACGGAATATGGAGTATTGCTCACCCCATAGGCGAAGGATTAACTTACATTGGAATTGCTGCTTTTGTAACATGGTTTGGATGGCGTGCAGGATTTTTTGGACCGGGTTTCATTTGTATTCTGGTTGCTATTGGTATTTATTTATTAATGCAAGACAGACCAAGAACATTAGGTCTACCAACAGTAGCCGAGTGGCGCAATGACTTTGGTGCAAAGGTAATTGACCCGAAAGATAAATCAATTAGCATTTGGGATTTGCAAAAATCGATTCTAAAATTTCCTTCAATATGGATTCTTGCTTTTGCAAGCGGCACAATGTATGTAACAAGATATGCAATGGTTAATTGGGGAATTTTATTTTTACAGGAAGAAAAAGGATTTTCGTTAGTTCAAGCGGGAAGTTATTTAGGAATTAATACTGTTGCTGGAATAGTGGGATGTTTAACATACGGTTATGTTTCAGATAAATTGTTTAACGCACGGCGTCCGCCTGTAACTTTAATATTTGGTTTACTTGAAGTAACATCCCTGGTGTTAATCTTCTTAACCCCAATTACCGATCCAACTTTACTCTCATTATCATTTTTACTCTACGGATTTTCGATTAGCGGTTTAATTACTTCTTTAGGCGGATTATTTGCAACAGACATTGCACCTAAGAAAGCTGCCGGTGCCGCAATGGGACTTATTGGTGTATTTAGTTATCTGGGAGCTGCAACCCAAGATTTGATTAGCGGTTATTTAATTGAAAATGGAACAACAATTATTAACGGTGTACGGCATTACGATTTTTCTACTGTTACAATATTCTGGGTAGGTGCTTCTATTATATCATTAATTCTTGCAACTTCACTCTGGAATGCCAAAGTGAGTGATTAATAAGGAGTTTAAATGACATCACAAACAAAAAAATACGACATTGTAATTTTTGGCAACTATACAAAAGATACAATAATTACTTCTTCTGGAACTAGATATCTTGATGGAGGCGGATTCAATTACGGTGCACATGCAGCCAAAATGCTTGGGTTAAATGTCGCCGCAGTTACTCGATTAAACAAAGAAGATCATCGTGTTGTAGACAAACTTCAAATGATAGGAGTGGATGTATATCCAACATTTACTCCTTCTTCAACTCACATGGTTCTTGAATATCCAAATTCCGATCCCGATGATAGAATTCTTAGAAGTCCGGCTACGGCAGGTTCATTTACACCGGATCAGTTTTTTGATCTGGAAGCAAAAGCATTTTTAATGAATGGTTCTATACGCGGTGAAATTCCTTTTGATGTTGTTGAATATCTTAGAACTAAGAAGAGTTTATTGGTAGCCGACCTTCAGGGATTTATTAGAATTGTTACTTCGGATAATACTCTTATTCATGCACCCTGGCCCGAAAAGGAAAAATATCTTTCACTTGTTGATGTTATGAAAACAGATGCTGTAGAAGCAGAATCATTAACCGGTGAAAAAGATTTTCGAAAAGCCGCCGAAATAATATCTGGCTTAGGACCTAAGGAAGTAGTTTTAACACATAGAGATGGAATATTGGTGCTTGCTAATGGAGAATTTTTCGAAGCTAAATTTCATAATAAAAGTTTAATCGGACGTAGTGGAAGAGGAGATACTTGTATAGCATCTTATATGGCTAAAAGATTAACTGAGCCGCCTGAAGTTGCGATAATTTGGTCTGCCGCTGTAACAAGTTTGAAAATGGAAAAAGAAGGACCGTTTTTAAGAAACATTCCTGAAGTTGAAGCTTTTATTCAACTGGAATACAACAGGGGAATGGAATTCTAGTATTAATTAAATAATAAATCAGTAATACAATGCGTAATTATAATTATGTAAAAATATACAGAAGATTGATTTTGCTTAACCTGTATATTTGTAGAATTAGGAGGTAATATGAAAATAGAAAAAATAAAAAGAATTAATCTTGCTTTATTGTTACTCATTCTTATAATCCTTCCTTGTTCCATAATACTTAGTCAAAATGAAAATGTTATACCGGTTGATTCAAAATCTTTGTCTGATCTAAGTAAGAATTTTACATTTATGATAGCAAGCGATCTTGGTAGAAATGGTTACTACGACCAAAAACCTGTTGCAGAAATGATGGGTGAAGTGGCAGCACTTGCAAAACCAAAATTTGTGGCTGCTGTTGGAGATATACATCATTTTATGGGAGTGCGTTCAGTTCAAGATCCATTATGGCTAACAAATTTCGAATTGATTTATAAACATCCACAACTGATGATTCCCTGGTATCCAGTTCTTGGAAATCACGAATACGAGGGAAACTCTCAGGCAGTTATAGATTATACAAGTGTTAGTAGAAGGTGGGAAATGTATTCGCGCTATTATGCCAAAACGTTTTCCATTTCTAAAAAATTAGATGTATTGATTCTATTTATTGACACCACGCCATTAATAGACAAATACCGTGTTGATTCAAGATACTTAGATGCTGGAAAGCAGTCTATGGATAATCAGCTGGCATGGATCGACTCGACTCTTAGAGTTTCTAATGCTAAATGGAAAATTGTTTTGGGGCATCATCCAATTTATTCCGGCACAACAAAATCCGATGTTGAAAGAGAAGATCTTCAAAAAAGACTTAAACCAATTTTAGACAAATATAATGTTGACATAACTATTGCCGGACACATTCACAACTTTCAACACGTCCGTGTTGCCGGTTCTGGTATCGATTTTATTGTAAATAGTTCTGCCTCTTTATCCAGAGAAGTAGTGGATTTGGA
>JAGVBL010000366.1 GCA_020059785.1 Ignavibacteriales bacterium
CCCAGGTATGGGAAACACAGAATAGCGGAGTATCAGTTACTATCAGAGATGTTTGTTTTGTAGATTCGCTAAACGGCTGGGCTGTAGGAGATAGTTCAACGATTCTTTCAACTATTGATGGTGGTAAAAATTGGATTTCCAAAAGATATTCTTCAAATCAAACTTTACTTAAAGTACAATTTGTTTCTAGAAATTTAGGATACATAATTGGAGTAAACGGTCTAATCTTATCAACTGAAGATGGAGGTATGAACTGGAATTCAATAATTCATGGATATGATATTAATTTTAGTGATATGTGTTTTATTTCAGAGAATGAAGGATATTTGGCTGGATATAAAACTTTTGCTGATCATGGTATAGGTCTAATTTTGCATACGACAAATAGAGGTAATACTTTTGAAAAACAACTTGAGATTATTTCATATGATCAATTCTCTGCAAAATTATTTACAGCCGTTAAATTTAGTAACGACAAAGTTGGATGGGCATTAGCCGGAGACTATGTTGATAATTTTTCACCAACTTATATTTATAGAACTAATGACGGTGGAAAGACATGGAATATTATAGGCCAAATAAATTCCAACCAAAATAAATTAAGAATTGCAGACAATGATACGTTGTGGGTTGGCGGAACAACATATTCATACTTTGCGACATCATACGACGGTGGTTTTAATTGGAATTTTAATCAAAATGATAATAATTACGCGATCTCTTTCTGTCCTGAATCCGGTCTTAAAGGCTGGATATGTAATTATAAATTGTCTTCAGGTAATCTTAAAAAAATACTATATACAAACGATGCTGGCAATACATGGAAAGAGGAACTTCAATTACAGCAATTCGTTCTAGGTATGTCTCTTATTCATGCACATTTATGGATTGTTGGCCAACAAGGATTAATAATGAGAAGAAAACCTCTAATTAATTCTGTAAAGAATGGTATTGATATTCCAACATCGTTTCATTTGTATCAAAATTATCCAAACCCATTCAATCCAACCACAACAATCCGTTATCAGATTCCTCAAGAAGGACAAATCAGCTTAAAGGTATATGATATGCTTGGCAGAGAAGTAGCCCAGCTTGTAAATGAAGTAAAGAGAGCCGGAGAATACACAGTCAGCTTTGATGGAAGTAAATTATCATCAGGTGTTTACATCTACAAATTAGTAGGCAACAACGTAAACCTAAGCAAGAAAATGATATTGGTGAAGTAATATTAAATTATAGAGCGGAATCAACAAGCGGTGATTCCGCTCAATTATAATTTCACTTCGCTTAACTCCTTATTCTTTTATATATTTCAACCGAATTTTTTAACATGATGAAATGATCGAAATAATAAACCTTCACAAATCATTCGGCGGTAATAACGTTTTACGCGGTGTTAATCTTACACTCAATACCGGGGAATCGGTTGCAGTAATTGGTAGAAGCGGATGCGGTAAAAGTGTTCTGCTTAAACATATAGTAGGATTGCTTACACCCGATAGCGGCATCGTAAAAGTTGATAACGAAATTATAAGTGATATTGATAAGAAGGATTTGTATAAAATCCGTAGAAAGTTCGGATTTCTATTTCAAGGTGCGGCACTATTCGATTCTATGACTGTCTTCGAAAATGTTTCTCTTCCGCTTGTTGAAAATAATTTCGGTTACTCCAAAAGTGAAATTGAAAAAGCTGTTGAGGATAAACTTGAACTTGTCGGATTACCCGGCACTCAGGCATTAAAACCGGCAGAACTTTCCGGCGGAATGAAAAAGAGAGTGGGACTTGCACGCGCACTGATAACAAATCCTCAATACATTTTATACGATGAACCGACTACGGGATTAGACCCGGTTATGTCCGATGCAATTGATGACCTGATTAAAGAATTAAACGAGAAGCTTAACGTTACATCTATAATTGTAACACACGACATGTTTAGTGTTAAAAACACAGCAGAGAAAATATTTATGATGCACGAAGGGAAAATCTATTTTTCCGGAAGTCCGCAAGAAATAATTGAAAGCGAAGACCCGATTATAAAAAAGTTTATTCAACGCACAGGTCTTTAATTAATAAAATCTGATTGTTGATAAAAATAAAAAGTAACACTCAAAATAAATCAGTGAAAATCAGTTTCAATCCGTTAAATCAGCATTCTATTTTATTGGTTACTTTTTATTTGAGATAATAAGGATTACAAAATGTCCAAGCATAAAATCAAATATACCTGTTCAAATTGCGGACACGAATCCCTAAAATGGTTAGGTAAATGTCCCTCTTGTGAAAGCTGGAATACGTTTACCGAAGAGTTTATAGAAGAAAAAAAATCTTCGCGCAAAAAAATAAATGTTGAGCCCCGGCTAACCAACCTCTCGAATGAAAACCGTCTTGAAGAACAACGCATAAAAACAAACATAGAAGAATTCGACCGCGTATTAGGCGGAGGACTTGTTGCCGGCTCGGTGGTTCTTATCGGCGGCGATCCCGGAATCGGTAAATCAACACTGGTTATGCAAGCCGCATCAAAAATAAATGGAACAGTTCTCTATGTAACAGGAGAGGAATCCGCAAATCAAATAAATATGCGCGCTCAAAGACTAAATATTAAATCGGATAATATTTTTGTTCTTACAGAAACAGACCTCGATTATATTATTAATGCAATCGAAAAGAACGATCCCAAAGTTGTTATTGTGGATTCGATACAAACTACTTACAGACCGGACCTTGAAAATACACCCGGCACTATAACACAAATAAGAGAGTGTACGG
>JAGVBL010000325.1 GCA_020059785.1 Ignavibacteriales bacterium
AAGAACTTGCCGGCGGTACTTTTGTGGATGTTATTATTGATGAAGCACACGATTCCCAGAACCGTCATCCATTCAAAGGAAATATCGATCTGCAGAAACTCGAAGACCTCTTCAAAAAAGTTGGCGGAAAGAAAGTCCCTTACGTAAGCATGGCAGGTCCTGTTAATATGGCTGGTGGGCAGCCATTCTCAATGGAAAACTTAAAAGCCGTAAAAAAGCTAACCGATAAATACGGCGTTAAACTCTGGTTCGATGCAACACGCGCTACCGAAAATGCTTACTATATTAAAACACGTGAAAAAGGATTTGAAGATAAAACCATTGCTTACATTCTGAAAGAAATGTGTTCTTATTTTGATGGGCTCTGGGTTAGTGCAAAGAAAGACCTAATGGTTAACATCGGCGGATTTCTTGCAACACGTAACAAAAAAGTCTATGAAGAAACACGTAACATGGTTGTTATTTACGAAGGGCTTCATACATACGGAGGATTAGCCGGACGCGATATGGAAGCTATGGCACGCGGTATAGAAGAAATGGTTCAGTTTGATAATATCCGTGCACGTATCGGGCAGATCGAATATTGCGGAAATCAGCTTGAGAAATATGGAATCCCTATGGTTTATCCATTTGGCGGGCATGCAATATTTCTTGATGCAAAAAGATTTTTACCTCACTTAAAACAGGATTTATTCCCTGCACAAACTCTTACAGCAGAAATTTATGTTGATAGCGGAGTTCGTGGAATGGAAAGGGGAATTGTTTCTGCCGGTCGCGATCCCGAAACAGGCAAACACCGTTATCCAAAATTAGAATTGGTACGTTTAACTTTCCCGAGGAGAGTTTATACTCAAGCTCATATTGATGTTATGGTTGAATCGATTGCTCAGGTTTTTGAAGACAGAAAGAAAATAAAAGGATTGAAGATGGTTTACGAACCGAAATATTTAAGATTCTTCCAGGCACGATTTGCAAAACTGTAATAAATAAAAATATATTTTATTGTGGGGTTTGATTCGTCAAACCCCTCTTTGTATGGAAATATTTTATGACGGATCCAATTAAAATAAAAGAAAAATATTTTTTAGATAGGGATAGAGTATTCAACGATCCCGATCTGTTGAAGGATCCGTTTCAATTCTGTATTAAATATTCTGTTCTTGTTGAAGAATATATAGTTAAGATACTTAAAGGAGTAAAACTCACCGGAGCTGTTGCATCTGTAGGTAGTTTCTGCCGGAGGGAATTATCACCCTATTCCGATATTGATATTATGTTCATCTTCGATTCCGTTGAAGGAAATGAAGAGCTGATTAAAGAATGTGTTACAAAATTGTGGGATGCCGGAATTGAAGTTTCTCATACTGTAAGAGAATATTCAGATATAGAGAAATTTCTGCATTCAGACCTTCATGCATTCACACAGTTTATTGAAACAAGATTTATTCATGGAAGTGCAAGAATTTACAACGAATGGAATAAACGGGTATTCAAACCGCTTAACGAAGAACATAAAAAGGAATTGATTCACGAATTTTTTCTTGATGTTAATTTGCGTTATCAGAAATTCGGCGACTCGGCCAAAGTACTTGAGCCGAATGTTAAATATACTGCCGGCGCACTAAGAGATCTTCAGGTTATTGAATGGATCTATTCGATTAAGAATAATATATTTTTATCAAGTCAGGAAGAAATTACTCAAACCGAATTATTCCTTAATCAACTTAAGATTAATAAAATTATAGTTCCGCGTGCGGTCGCGCGTCTTCAGGAAAGTTATAAATTTATTCTTAGCACCAGAAATTATCTTCATTTAATTTCGGGGCATAAAAACGACCGGCTTGAGTTTGTTTATCAGGAAAAGATTGCTGCTTTAATAGGTTATACCGGCGACGGCTGGCATAAATATATGCATAAATATTTCGAATCGTCGAATATAATAAAAAGATTTTCGCGGACGATGATGAAGAGATTCGAAGAAGAAATATCCGAACCGGTGTCGGACTTTCTTACAATCGAACTAGATGACGACTTTTCAATTAAGAAGGGTGTTATATCACTCACATCCAAAACTAAACTTAACCTGTCATCAATTTTCCGTGCATTTTATTACAGGTGCATTAACGATGCACGATTCGATGAATTTCTACGTTCAAATATTATTGAAACAGTTATTGATCATGAAGAGACTCAAAGTCTGGAGCATCAATCGTCTGTTTTCTTCAGGGAAATTCTAAATCTACCCAAAAATGTTGGTAAAACATTAGAGGTTATGAATGAACTTGGTGTGCTTGGTGCTTTTATGCCCGAGTTCAAGGAACTTATCGGATTTTTCCAGCCCGGTGTATATCATTGCTACACTGCCGATGAACATACATTGATTGCACTAAAAAATCTTGAGAACCTTTCGCTGGAAAATAATCAGCTTGGTAAAATGTTCCGTAGCCTTGAACGGAGAGACATTTTATATCTTGCAGTTTTATTTCATGACATTGCAAAACCGATAAGTATTTCCGGTCACGAAATTATCGGTGCTGAAATAGCAAATTCCGTAATGGAACGGCTCGGCTACGATCAGAAAGAAATTCAAATTGTTCAGTTTCTTGTTAGGATGCATCTTGTAATGGAACAGGTTGCTTTCAGGCGTAATTTAAACGATCCGACTACTCTTAATAATTTTGCCATTCAATTTCCCAATTCCGAATGGCTCGATCTTTTGTACCTTCTTACTTATGCAGATCTCTCTGCAGTCTCTCAGGTTGTTTGGACTCAATGGAAGAGTGATCTTTTAAACGAGTTATACCGTAAAACCAAAATGATGATAGACGAACGAATAAGCGGTCAGGACCTTTTATCATCAACAATACAGGAGATAATAGGCGAGTCTGAATATTCTGACGATGAATCTTTCCGCAACCACATTGAATCAATTGACGATCTGGGATATCTTCAGCAGTTTACAACTGAGGAAATTAATAAGCACATTGAAGAGATTGAAAAGGGTTCTCCTGTTAGTGTCTTCTTTAAGGAGGAAGGTGGCTTTACTTCGGTAACTATTATTACTCGTGATTCAGAAGCCCTGTTGGCAAGGCTGTGTGGTACTCTTGCTATAAACGATCTTAACATTCACGATGCAAAAATATATACACGTAAAGACGGTATTGTTATAGATAGTTTTAACGTAACAGATTTTAGAACCGGTTCGGCTCTAATAGAATCCCGTTATGAAAAAATTAAGGATGATTTATTTCTTACGATTGATAATCAATTGCAGATTACAAAAGAGTTCAGCAAAATAAAATCGAAATGGTGGAGGATTGAGAACAAACTTTTCAAGCGGAAAGGAAAGATAAAAATTGCCTACGAGAAGCACGATAAATATACAATAATCGATGTCTATTCACCCGATCGCCTCGGATTGTTATACCAGATTACAAAAAAGATGCATGAGCTTGGTCTCTCAATTTATTTCGCAAAAATAAATACTAAAGAAGATGGAATTGTAGATTCATTTTATACTCTCGATAGAAATAGAAAGAAAATTTCTCCTAATGATTATCAATTAATTACTCTTGAATTAACAGAATCAATTAACGAAATGTTATAGGTGACAAATTGAATTTTATGGATAGAACCAATCCGATCGGATTTTTCGATTCCGGAATAGGCGGATTAACTGTTGTAAAAGCAGTTTCTCAATTACTTCCAAATGAAAACATTGTTTACTTCGGTGACACAGCACGAGTTCCGTACGGATCAAAATCGAATGATACGGTTGTTGAATACTCGCTTCAAGCGGCGAACTTTCTTCTAAGAAAAAACATTAAACTACTTGTAGTTGCTTGTAATACTGCATCCTCGGTTGCATTAAAGGACTTGAAAAGATTTCTTACTATACCTGTTATTGGTATGATTGAACCGGGTTCTAAAATTGCTTTGAGAGAATCTAGAAATGGGAAAATCGGAATTATCGGAACTAACGCAACGATTAATAATAAAGCCTATTCGAACGAAATAAGAAAATTAAATCCTAAGATTAAGGTTTACGAAAAAGCTTGTCCATTGTTTGTGCCGATTGCCGAGGAAGGATGGGTCGACCATAAAGCAACGGAATTGATTGCTAAAGAATATTTATCGGAATTGAAAACAAAAAAAATTGATAGTCTGGTTCTTGGATGCACGCATTATCCTATACTGAAAGATGTAATTCAAAAAGTTATGGGCAAAGGAGTTAAGCTTGTTGATTCGGGAACACCGGCAGCACGATTGGTTGAAGAATACTTAAATGGACGCGGATTAAGAAATATTTCTAATCAGATCGGTAAGAAAGAATTTTATGTGAGCGATATCCCTTCAAAGTTCCGCGATATTGCAGAGAGATTTTTAGGTAAGAAAATAACTCATTTGCACAAAGTTGAATTGGATGAACTGGTAAACGAGTGAAGAGTTCAGAGTGTAGAGAGCAGAGAGCAGAGTACTCCGAGTTCTACACTCTACGTTCTGCACTCAGCGAATACATATAGATTCCCGAAATTGTTTTGCCATCTACAATCTCACCGTTTTTAATTTTATTTTCAATCTCCTCAAGTGTCAGTTCTACAAGCTTAATATCCTCTTCGCCTTCTTCGCGTGCATGATTACCCGGTTTAAGACCTTTTGCAAGATAGATATGAAGCACTTCGGAACAAAACCCCGGGGTTGTAAAAATTTTACCGAGTTTTGAAATTTCATTTGCCGAATAACCCGTCTCTTCGGTAAGTTCGCGTAATGCACATACTTTAGGATCCTCACCTTTTTCAAGTTTACCGGCCGGTAACTCCAATACTACTTCATTGTGCGGGTAACGGTATTGAGTAATTAAAATAATCTTGCCATCATCTTTAACAGGAATTACAACTGCACCACCGGGATGTACTGCAACCTGACGGAAACTCTTATTACCAGTTCCGTTATATTCAATTTCATCAATTCTTACATCAAAAACTTTTCCGTGAAAGACAGTATCGGATTTTGTCACTTTGAAGTTCATTAATCCCTCAAAAAATTTCTGCAAAGATATGAAATTCTGATGTAGTTATTCTTAACCTTTTGTAGATTGCAGTTGTCATTTGTCAAAACAGACTTACATATGAATGTTAACCCTGTTTTAGAATTTGCCAGCGATCGGTCTATTCTGATAAAAATCGGAAATGACATTTCAGTTGAAACTCACTCAAAGGTTGTTTGTACATTTAACATGATTTCCAATTCTGGAATAGACGGAATACAATCAATTCATCCGGCTTACAATTCTATTCTGGTTTCCTTCAATCCGATATTAAAATCACCGGATGCAATTTTAAGTGAACTTAATAGTTTGCTTTCATCACCCATTGACTATACTCATATCCAATACCGGACTATTGAAATTCCGGTCTGCTACCACGATGAATATGCACCTGATCTTGCCGATGTTGCCCGGTATAACAATTTAACCGCGGATGAAGTTATTTATCACCATACAAAACAGAATTACATTGTTTACTTCTTAGGGTTCTCACCCGGATTCCCTTATTTAGGCGGAATGCCGAAAGAAATTGCAACACCCCGCTTGCAGACTCCTCGTTTGAAAGTATCTGAAGGAAGTGTTGCTATCGGTGGTGATCAAACCGGGATTTATCCTGTAGCATCACCCGGTGGATGGAGAATTATAGGACGAACACCATTAAAATTATTTTTACCTGAAAAAAATCCTCCAACATTATTACGAATGGGCGATAGAATAAAATTTGTACAAATAACAAAAGAACAATTCAAAAAAATAAGAAGTGATGCCAGCAATAAAAGTAATTAAACCGGGATTTCAATCAACTATTCAGGATAAGGGAAGATTTGGTTTCTCTCATTACGGAATTTCTATTTCGGGTGCTGCTGATAGTGTTGCATTAAGAATCGGGAATCTTCTTGTCGGTAATGATGAGAACACTGCTGCAATTGAAATGACATTAATCGGCGGTGAGTTTCTATTTGAAAGAGATGCTGTTATTGCAATAACTGGTGCGGATTTCCAGCCGATGGTCGATAGTTCGCAGGTTCCGATGTGGTCAACAATAAAAATTTTAGCCGGTCAGATTCTTTCATTCAAAAATACTGCAAATAGCGCACGATGTTATCTTTGTATCCATGGCGGTTTAGATGTTCCACCTGTCTTGCAAAGTTCTTCAACACACTTACTCACTTCTATGGGCGGTTTGAATGGACGGGCACTTATTAAAAACGACATTATTCAATACCGTGAAAACAAAATTTATCATACAGCTTACTTTAGTTTGAAAAAAGAAATAATTGAAAGACTCTATCCTCAAAGAGAATTATATATTACGATCGGTCCACAGAGTAATTATTTTTCTGATGAATCAATTAAAATTTTTTCTTCATCTACATTCGCTGTACAAGAGGATTCAAACCGGATGGGCTTACGTTTAAGCGGACCTAAAATAGAGCGGTTAATACAAGAAGATATTATCACAGAAGG
>JAGVBL010000018.1 GCA_020059785.1 Ignavibacteriales bacterium
GGACGTGGCTCGGCTTACTTTACATATGTTTATGGTTGTCAGGTAGCGGAAGTATCAGTGAATATTGGAACCGGCGAAGTTTACATTAATAACATATGGGCGGTGCATGATCCGGGAAAAGTTATTAATATTTTAGGCGCTGAGGGACAGGTTTATGGCGGAGTTACACAGGGAGCCGGTTATGGTTTGTGGGAAAAGATTTCAACATATGAGGGAAAGATAAGGGAAAATAATTTCGATCAGTTTTTAATTCCAACAAGTAAGGATATCGATTCAATTCACCCGTATTTTATCGAGGGGGAAGATAAGTTTGGTGCATGGGGCGGTAAATCTCTTGGTGAACCAACTCTTGAATTAACTGCTGCTGCAATTTCTAATGCAATTACAAATGCAACCGGACAAAGGTTTTTCAACCTTCCGGTTAATATTGAAGAACTTCTTCTCAGAAAGAAATTATATCCAGAAAGTCTGAAACGGGGAAGCACATTGTGATACCGGTTAAAGAAATATTAATGCCTAAATCGGTTGATGAAGTTTGCAGATTGATTCGGGATAATAACGGCTTATCAAAAATTATTGCTGGCGGAACAGATATTATTCCAGGATTTCACATCGAATCTCCCCGGTTTGAAAATATCGAACGGTTGATTGATATAAATAATGTGGATGAATTGAAATCCGTTTCGATTGACAACAATATAATTACAATCGGTTCAGCAATCACATTTTCTGAAATAATTTCCAGTCAGATTTTAAGTGAAAAACTCCCGCTATTGGTTAAGGCATCAAAGACAATTGGAAGCACCCAGATAAGAAACCGGGCAACACTCGGCGGAAATTTTATTAATAACGCACCATGTGCCGATAGCGTTGCACCCCTTCTGGTTTATGATTCGGAGGTTAAGATAAAGTCCTTTACAGCAGAAAGAATTATGAAGCTTCAGGATTTTCTGGTTAAACCATATGGAACAAGATTAAAACCCGATGAAATAGTTTCTCAAATAATTGTACCGGTTCCTGCAAAAAGTTTTAGAGGTGATTTTTATAAACTCGGAAGAAGAAGAGCGGTTTCGATAAGCAGAATATCATTGGCAATTCTTCTAGATGTTGACAATGGATTAATTAATCAAATTAAAATTGCAAGTGGCGCTGTTACTCCTATAGGTACAAGATTTTACGATGTGGAACTTTTTGCAAAGGGTAAAAATTTTACTGATGAATCAATGAAAGAGATTTCAATAAAACTTGGCGAACGGATTCTGCAAGTATCGGGTGTTCGTTGGTCGAGTGAATATAAGATCCCGGTTGTTCAGCAAGTTTGCTATCAACTATTAAAGAAAATAGAACGCGGAGAAAATCTGATCTAACGGATTATCGCTGATAAATCTGCGCCAATCCGCTGAATCCGTGTCATCTGAGTTCCATTAAGTGAGTTTATGGAAATACGATTTACATTAAATAATAACAAAGTTACATCGGCTATTGAACCAAATCTACGCTTGATAGATTTGTTGCGCGATAAATTCAATTTAACCGGAACAAAAGAGGGATGCTCTATTGGTGAGTGCGGTGCATGCACTGTAATAATGAATGGAAAAGCGGTTAACTCATGTTTGGTATTTGCCGGTCAATGTGAAGGTGCCGAGATTATTACGATTGAAGGAATTGAAAAAGATGGAAAGCTACATCCGCTTCAAGAAAATTTTTTGAAGAGCGGTGCCGTTCAGTGCGGTTTCTGCACGCCGGGAATGATTATGTCTGCATATGCATTGCTAATGGAAAATCCTACTCCGACCGAAGAAGAAATAAAAGATGCAATCGCCGGGAATTTGTGCCGCTGCACAGGCTACAAACAGATTATTGATGCGGTTGAAAAATCTGCAAAGGAAGTAGTGAGATAAAAATAACCAAGCAACTGAATAAAGCCGAATACAAGAAATTCTTTATTGAAATAAAAGAAAGAATTCATCAAGCCCAGTAAGATGCTCTTCGATCAGTAAATAAAGAATTAATTCAGCTCTATTGGGATATTGGAAAAAAGATTGTTGAAAGACAAACAACTTCGGGCTGGGGCAAATCAGTTGTTGAAACACTTTCTGCGGATCTTCAGAAAGAATTTCCCGGTATAAAAGGATTTTCGGCTGCTAATCTTTGGCGAATAAGGAATTTTTATTCGGAATACTCAAACAATATAAAACTCGCACCAATGGTGCGAGAAATTGGGTGGGCACATAATGTAATTATTATGGAAAAATGTAAAGATGAATTGGAAAGAGAATTTTATCTCAAAATGACTAAAAAATTCGGCTGGACAAAGAATGTTCTTATTCACCAGATTGAAAATAAATCGTACCAAAAATATCTGCTAACCAAACAAATTTTGATAACGCTTTACCGGTTGGATTAAAACATCAAGCTACGCTGGCGGTTAAAGATGAATATACTTTCGATTTCCTTGAATTGAGCGAAGAACATAATGAGCATCAGTTAGAAACAGCGCTTATAAATAATATTAGAAAATTCTTAATTGAGATGGGTGGAAACTTTGCCTTTATCGGAAATCAATACAAGATAAGAGTTGGTAAGAATGAATATTTTATTGATCTCTTACTCTTTCATCGTAAACTGAAATGCTTGTTTGCAGTTGAACTTAAAGTCGGGGAGTTTAAGCCAGAATACGCCGGTAAGATGCAATTTTATCTTTCTGTTTTGAACGATAAAGTAAAATTAGAAGATGAAAATACTTCTATTGGTTTAATACTCTGTAAAGATAAAGACCGTTTAATAGTTGAATATGCCCTTCGCGATAGTAAACAGCCGATAGGGAGTTGCCTCTTACAAAATTACCAACAAACTACCGAAGGAACTAAAAAAATATCTTCCTTCGCCTAAAGAGATTTCGGAAATTGTTGAAGAAATGGAGTTGATATAAAAAAATCGATATCTATGAATAGCTATAAGAAAAATATTTCCATCGCTATTCTATTTCTTTTCTTCGTTCCACTCGTTTTGAGTGGACAGATATCTAACCAAACGGTTGGTGGATGGAAGATTACCGCAGCAAAAGAAAATGTTTCAAAAGCGTATAGTAGGATTGTGAACGATACCACACATCAGGGCAAATATCCACAATCGTTTGTGAGTACGCTCAATGACAATTCTTCGATTACTTTTGAAAAGAAATATTCGACACCTTTTCCGGACCTATCAAAATATGACGGAGAGATTTGGGTGTATGTAAAAAAA
>JAGVBL010000188.1 GCA_020059785.1 Ignavibacteriales bacterium
AAACATTTTGAAAGCAAATCACAACAAATTATGGACTTCATTGGTTCGGCTGCACTTGGTTTTAAGATTGTCAAAAAACATTTTGAAAGCAAATCACAAATAATTTTCTGTAATTATTATAATTCAAATTACGGCACCTCAGTTTTTAATATTGATGTACAAGTAATCTAATATATCATTAAAACAAATTCTCAATTCACCATTCTTAATTTTCAATTTTCTTGAAATCCTTCTCATTCAAGTTATACCTCTTCATATAGTACTCCTCACTAAACCTTATCCCCATATCATACAGCGTTTTGTCACGCTGCACTGTCTCCTCAATTACGCTCTCTTTCTTCGTAAGCTTTATCCTCGGACCAATATCCAGTCCGTAATTTATCTTCACATAATAATCGAATAACGTATTCAGACTCTTTTCTATCAGCTTCTTATCCCTTATCCCTAAAAATTCAAGCATCTCTCGATGCGTTGACGCTGCTTTATATGATCCCACTTTCCCAATATCTAATGTCAGCGTTTCAGTCAGTATCACCTTCGATATCTCGCTGTTGTAATGATTTATTATGTTTGTAAACAATCCGCCTGCCTCGTACTTAGCAGACTCCTTAAACTCTATCGGTATGTCATCCCTGAATACCGCTACATTATTCTCTACTATGTCAGTAAGTTTATTAAGCAGTTCATCAATCTGAGTATCGCTGAAGGTACTCGGATATCTCGCAAGAAAATACGGCATCCCGAATTTCTCCACAAGTATCTGCCAGTATTCTATCGCAGCCCTCTTAAAAATTATCGGCCAGTAACATTTTGATAATAATTTCTCGCCATATGGATTTGTGTACTTCGGATTGTTTCTTGTTATTATAAATTTATACTTCGGCAGATTCTCACCTTCTTCAAATATGTAATAAAATCCTGTTCCTGCTCCTGATCTTGCTCTTGATCCTGCTCTTAATCTAAGTCTGTTCTCGTTATCATATATAAACCATTCCTGCGGTTTCTCTTCAAGTTCTACTGGTACTATTTTACTGTTTATCTTTTTATACTCAATCTCTGCCACTTCGAAACCATAAAGTATGCAGTCTAATAATTGACTCGTGATTTTTTGAAGATCCAAATTCTTTGTTATTTCGATTACCTCTTTTTTTATCTCTTCGTTTTCATAATTTATTTCCCAGCCCATCTGCATTACTTGCATCTTTCTTTGTGTAATCGCTGCGGATAAATGCCCATCCCTCGTTAAATCTCTAAGTATCTCATAATCATATCCGTTCTCTGCAAGTATTTTATCCGGATCCGGCAAATATCCGTTTGCACTTACTCCCATTTTATTTCTTGTAACAAATACTTTCAGCAAATGCTGTACCTTTTTCAATATCGATTCTTTCATCTCTTCTATCTCCAATTTTATTATTTCTTGATTTTTCTTTACGGCCTCAAATAAATTGCGCTTGCCCGCTATCTTTTGGCGGGATAAAAAATTTGATGAGCGTAATGATTAGCAGAAATTGCTGTCCGATGATTCCGCAAACTATTCTATTAAATCACGCGGAATCGGAGTTCAATTTCTGCAATGCAGCGAATCAAATTTCAGCAATTTATTTGCAGTCTTGATTTTTTGGTTCTTTTGTATCAAGACAAAAGAACAATGCAATAATTATTTTCAGTACATGATCTGGCGCCTGCCCCGCAATGCTTCTTTGCGGGGGTTCTTTTCTTGCGCCAAGAAAAGAAAAATGAGTTTGCTTTTATTCCTTATCTTATCCTTGAATGCATACATGCATTATGTCCTGTATTTCAAATACTTCTCTTTCTTTACTTTCCTCGTCACAATAATGTTCTCCCGAAATTCCAAATTCCTAGACTTTATGTAATTCAAAAACTGTGTAGTCGAATCTACCTGATCGTCATACTCTCCGTTAGGAAATTCCTCCAACTCATCTAAGTAATCTTTTATCCACTTGCTGTTGCTCTTCAATTTTGTTTTTCCGCTCTCAATTATCGGTGTAATTGAGTGCACCCTTGCAAGTTTGTCTTTATCAGGTTTTATCGGCTTTATCGGAATTCTTGTTTCCCTCTGCAACTCTTGTATCAGACTTATTCCGCTTGCCTTATCCTCAACAAGAATTTCATTCGGTCCGTAAGTACTGAATAACTCAACCGCTTTCTTTTTCAGTTCTGGAAATTCAACTCTGCCTCGCCACACATCTTCTAAATAATATCCTTCATTCGTTACTGCCCAGGTCTGACAAACAGAAAAATCATTTTCCTCTTTTTCCTTAAATGCTGTATCCCACGATTGTATTGTTGCAATAATTTTTTTACCTCTTAATTCATTTTCATCATAATATCCGAACCATTCTCTTTTGATAATTCGATCAAGTACTTGATCAATAAATTCAGCATAAACTTCCTGATCGCGAAGGGCAGGGGAGACTTCCTTTTCATATTCTTCCAATTCTTTTCTGTCAATCATCGGATTGTCGTAAGAAGAAAACTTATAACTCTTCCAGCCTTCTTTCCCTTCAGCTTCATAATTGAATAACTCATAAAACAAATGCGTATCACTTCCTGATTTTTTCCCTTTAGGTGTTCCGCCGATAATTGCACGTGCTTTCTTCTCAAACATCATCGGTCTTATTGATTCTTCCCATAATCTTCTATTCTTCAATATTATTCCGGCTTCATTTACAATTACCAGATCATATCCGAATCCTTCAATATTCTCCGGTCTGTCCGCACTTCTGAAATCACAATATGAATTGCACAAATGAAGTATCGATTGAGTTTTATTAAAGTTATTCAGCTTTTTCGGCATCATCACCAATAACGGCTGAATATATCTCTCCATATATCTTGTAATATTTGAATACGTCGTATCAACCCACAGCGCACCTATTTTATTGCTTATCATTTCATCGATAAGAAATCTTGCCATTCCGGCAGTCAATCCGAATCTTCTTCCTTTCGCAATCACTTTAATCCTCGCA
>JAGVBL010000032.1 GCA_020059785.1 Ignavibacteriales bacterium
AAGAATAGCACGCGGATAAAACCTGATTTAAACGGATTTACGCAGATTTTTTATTTGAACAATTACTTTTGAGACAGCCTCTTTTCTTTTTCATTCTATTGAAGAATACTTATGCTTTTCCGGCACTTCCAAGAACATTTACAATTTTGTGTTTGTAAAGTTCTTTTAAAGAATCTCTTGCGGGACCTAAATATTTCCGCGGATCAAACTCAGCCGGATTATCAACAAATACTTTTCTTATTGCTGCTGTCATTGCCAACCGTCCGTCCGAATCGATATTAACTTTACAAACAGCAGAAGCTGCAGCTCTGCGTAATTGATCTTCCGGAATCCCAACCGCATCTTTTAACTTACCGCCATTGCTATTAATCATTTTTACTAACTCAGCTGGTACTGAAGAAGCTCCATGTAATACAATAGGGAATCCGGGAATTCTTTTTTCAATCTCTTCAAGAATATCAAACCTTAGAGGTGGAGGAACTAAAATTCCGTCTTCATTACGAGTGCATTGAGCAGGAGTAAATTTATTTGCGCCATGGGAAGTTCCTATTGAAATAGCAAGGGAATCAACGCCGGTTTTTTTAACAAAGTCTTCAACTTCTCCAGGTTTTGTATAATGTGTTACTTCGCTCGATACTTCATCTTCAATACCGGCAAGAACACCAAGCTCACCTTCAACAGAGACATCATGTTTGTGAGCATATTCTACAACCTGTGCAGTAAGCTCAACATTTTTTTCGTAAGGATGATGCGAGCCGTCAATCATAACAGATGAGAAACCCGATTCAACACACGATTTACAAAGCTCGAATGTGTCACCATGATCGAGATGCAATACAATTGGAATTGAAAAACCAAGTTCTTTAGCATAATCAACCGCACCTTTTGCAAGATGTTTTAGCAATGTTTGATTTGCATACTTTCTTGCACCGCTTGATACCTGCAAAATAACGGGCGATTTTGTTTCTACACAAGCACCTATAATAGCTTGCAATTGTTCAAGATTATTAAAGTTGAATGCGGGAATTGCGTATCCGCCTTTTACTGCTTTTGAAAATAACTCTTTTGAATTAACGAGTCCCAGCTCTTTGTAACTTAACATAACCTTCACCGAAATTTATTTTTGAAAATTTATTAATAACCAGTTTTAGAAATATGCTACAACTCCAATATGAAATGTTAGAAGATCAGTTTTAGATTTTCTCGGGAAATATAAAACTCTACCGCCCACAACTCTAACATCGTTCTCAGTAAGATATTGTGCTTCAGTTCCATAAACATATCGTGCTTTCAGATCTAAGTAGAGATCTTTTACTTCACCTAAATCTTTTGAAATGAGAAACAGCAAGCCGGCACCGGCACCGTAACTCCATGTAAAATCATCCCAGTTTGTTGATTCTGCAAATGTAAGTTGAGTGCTTGTACTTTTAACTTCGGATGTAGTAAAGATGTAAGCCCCGCCTATTAAGCCCTCTAAATATGGCCGGACTGTTCCTGTAAACGGAGAAACTTGCATCAACAAGTGGAAGTTTGCAAGGTTATTTGTTCTGTTAACCTCCACAGTAACATCAGGAATAAATTCGCTTAATGGTCTCCGTTCCGATACCTCGCCGTAAACCATATAACCAATGTTAAACCCGATTGTAAAAGGTCTTTCCTTATTAGGCGTCCACAATGTACCATGGAATTGTAATCCGTATCCAAGCCGGTCAACATTTGTTCTAAAATCTCCCTGGGGGGATCCTAACATTAAACTTCCGCCAACTGTTTGAGCGTTAATACTTATTGCCGTTAGAAGTATTACTATAAAAGTAAAAAACAATCTTTTCACTTTGTCCTCGTTTAATCTATTATTTGTAAATGTCAAAATTGTTTCGGTAAATATAATAATTTTTTAGTGTCGTAAAGATTAGCGGATTATGAAAAAACCGGCTCCTTCTTGTAAGCATTCTCCAACAAATGTTTGTATTTCTGGAATGAAATTTCAACTGCGCCAAACATCCTTAAATGCTCGGTTTGATATTGAACATCGAGCACTACATATCCCTTGTCGTTTAATCGTTCTATTAATTTAACAAGTGCGCATTTAGAAGCTTGAGAGACTTTTGAGAACATCGATTCGCCAAAGAATGCACCTTTGTACGTAACTCCGTATAAACCTCCAACTAATTTTCCTGATTGCATTACTTCTACCGAGTGCAAATGCCCCATCAATTTAAGTCCCTTATACGCCTCAATTAATTCTCCGGTAATCCATGTTGATTCACGCTTGCTGCACTCTTCAACAACTCTAATGGTTTCAGCATCGTATGAAAATTCAAAGCTGGTTGCCGACAAAAACTTTTTAAGTGATCTTGGAATTTTAAACTGTGTCAATGGAATAACAGTTCTAATCTCGGGCATATACCAATTGATTTCTCCTCTTTCATCAGCCATTGGAAAAGCCCCTTGTGAATAAAGGAAAATCATGTTCTCCGGTTTCAGAAGATCTTTTTTGGATAAAGAGTTTACATCAGTCATGGGAATGGACTTCGAATTTAATAATATCGTATCCTTTCTTAGTTTCGAAACCGGCAAATATAACCCCTACTAAAACGGAAACCATACCTAATAAGAATGTGATTATTATAAAGTAATTCAGTTTAAAAATAGGCATTACCGAAGAGACGCCGATTAGAATTGATGTAATTACAAATAATGAAACGGCAACTGCGTAACTAAGAACGGAATTCCTAACAAGTTTAACTCGATAAACAAGAAAGGAAATTTGCTTTGTTGTACTTTCCAGCCGGATATTTTCATCGAATGTTGGAGGTTTTTCACCTACTTTAATAAGCAATCTTCTTTTTTCCTCATTAAGAAGACGGATCCGGTTTACAACAAGTGAGTAACGGTTATTCATACCAAGTAGAAGTAATCCGCATGCGCTAATCATGATAGCGGGCGCCAGCATCAATTGTATAATGCTGACAGCGTTAAGCTGACCTGAAAAAATGTTTTCCATAATTATTTTGAATATATGTAGTTGTGTAATACTTCAATAGTTTCCTGCTGAACTTTTAAATCAATTTCGAGTAAATCCCTAATTGATAAAATTCCGGCAAGTTTTTCTTCATCAATAATAAGAATGTGACGGATATTTCTATCCTTCATTTTCTTTAAACATTCATGATGCGATTCGTTAATATTTGCAATAACAAGATCTTTTGTCATTACCGAATCTACAATTGTGGAATTTAGGTCCAGACCTTTAGAAATAACTCTTCTTACAAGGTCGCGTTCAGAGAAAACACCAAGTAGTTTTCCGTCATTTCCAAGAACCGGAACAAGACCGATATTATGTTCTGCCATGTAATGAACGACATCTATAATTTTTGAACCGCTATTTACCGTTAAGATGTTTTTTGAAGTACACATTTCTTTTAATGACTTCATTGAACCTCCTTTTCTATAATAATGATAGTTGCGGGATAATGTTAAGTTTTAGAAAGGATTAATTCAAGTAAAATATTTAAAATGGTTGCCTTTACATTGTAAAAACAACCTTATTTTCACTAAAGCGTTTCTACTTGAACAAAGGCGGATGCTTCTTGTGATGATCTGTTGCATCCTGATATGCTTTAGCAACGGCAATGATTGTTCCTTCATCAAATAGTTTTCCGATGAATGTAAAACTTGTTGGCGTTCCGCGTTCTGAAAATCCATTTGGAAAAACTACGCACGGATGACCGGTTAGATTTGTAATTAGTAAATTACTTCCAACCCATGAAGGAGAAATATAAATATCAACCTTATCGAACAACTTTTGCATCTCCTGAATTAGAGTATAACGAACTCTGTTTGCATTAATATATTCTACTGCGGGTATAAAGCGCGAAGAACGGAAGACATTTGGCCATGCATTTTTAACCTGGCGGACGAGTAAGTCGTCCTTATTACTTCTTGTAAGTTCATCGAAGGCAGCAGCTGCCTCTGCAGACAAAACAAATGATATGTCATTTACCGGTAGATCCGGCAGTTCAATTGGAATTAGTTGAGCGCCAAGTTCCTGTAATTTTTTTAATGCAAGTGAATCATTATCGTGAAAAGGATATCTTCTTGAAAAATCATTTTTAAGATAACCGATTTTTAATTTCTTAAAATCAATTTTAGGAGAGTAGTTAAAAGCAGCATCGTATAATGTCTGGTCCATTCCATCCGCCCCATAAATTGCATTAAATACAATTGCAAGGTCTTCGGTATTTCTGCAAATCGTTCCAATCTTATCCATTGTCCAGCTTAAAGCCATTGCACCTGTTCTGCTTACTCGTCCGTATGTTGGTCTTAATCCTGTAACTCCGCACACCGTTGAAGGAGATACAATTGATCCCCATGTTTCAGTCCCGATAGCAAATGGAATTAGTCCGGCGCTAACTGCAGAAGCAGACCCAGCAGAAGAACCGCTTGAGCCGCGTGTTGTATCCCATGGATTTCTTGTCATACCTCCAAACCAAACATCACCCCATGCAAGTGCGCCCATTGTAAATTTAGCTGTAAGAACTGCGCCGGCATCATTTAGTTTTTTGATTACGGTTGCGTCTTCATCAATTACCTGATCTTTATAAGGTGTTGCTCCCCATGTAGTTTTATATTTTTTCGTTGAGAGTAAATCTTTAACGCCGAATGGTATTCCGTGAAGCATTCCCCGGTATTTTCCTTTTGCAATTTCTTCATCGGCTTTTTTTGCTTCTGCCAGTGCGCGTTCTTCTGTAAGTGTAATTACATTATAGAGCGCCGGACTGTATTTTTTCAACCGCTCAATGAAAAATTTAGTAAGCTTTGCTGAAGAAATTTGTTTTGTCTTAATAAGGTATGCCAACTCTCCAATAGAATAGTATGCAAGATCATCAAGGTTTGCCGGAAGTTTGGCATTAGTGTAGTTACTGAATTTAAGTGGCAATTGTTTCTTGTTAAATTGGAAACCAACCGGAATAGGATTGAACGAAATTGCGGGGGGAGTACTGTTTGCAAGGTTTAACTTCCAGATGTTTTGATAGTTTTCCAATTGTTCGTTAAGATTATCGAGCATTGAATCGCGTTCGGCATCATTGAATTCAATGCCTATTATTTTTTCTGCATGCTGGATATTCTCTTTAGTGATCTTTTTCTCCTGGGCAATTGATGCTGAGAAAATAAACACTGCAAGAAGGAGAACTGTATAAAGTTTATTGAGTATTGTCATAATTCACTCCATATATTTTAAAGATTAACACGCAAAGCACGCAGAGGAACCGCAGAGAACGCAATGTTTGCACCTTTGTTCACAACGTGTAACATTCTACCTGATTAATTTAATAAGTTTTGTCTCTTTTCCTTTTATTTCTAATGATAATTTCTCACCATTAACTTTAATGTTCTTACCGTCTTCTTCAAGAAAATTTGTTTCAATAATCTTAGAAGGGGTAAATGGCAAATTGATTTCAGCTTTAGAATCAGTTCCTTTTGATTCATACATAGTAATAATCAAAGCATCATCGTTTTCATCTGCTTGTTTAATAGATGTTATAATAACATTTTGCGGCGTAACCTGAACAAAAGATTTTTCTACCGGTAAAGTCCCCGGATGCGAATCTGTTATATAAGTAATAAGCGGATAGTTGAATTCATATCCTTTTAAAACCGTTTTGCTTTCCTCAACTTTTCCTTTGTGTGGATATAAAGCATATTCAAAAGTATGGTAACCGCGGTCTGCAGTTGGATCCGGCCAAATAGGCGAGCGTAGAAGTGAAAGCCGCATTACATTGTTGCGGGTATCGTATCCGTATTTGGATTTGTTGAGCAGACTGATTCCAAATTCAGTATTAGATAAATCCGCCCACTTCTGTGCGTTAACCTCCCATTTGCCTTTATCCCACTGAGCTTGGAGTGTTGTAGAACGTTTAATTGTCCCGAAAGGAATTTCATAAGTTGCAACTGTATCGGATACGTTCAGCTCGAATGCAACTTTTAGCATTGTTTTACTTTCCCACCATTCAACATCCGTTTTGAAATCGATCCGGTCAATTCCTTTGTAGAGAATTACGTCCTGTGTAAAGAATGTATTTGGAAAATCTTCTGTAGGAAAACTTTTAACAACACCCGGTTTCAGGTAATCGCGTGTTATACGCAAAACAGATTTAACGGGACCTTTTTCAATTAACTTTACACTGCGCAGAGTTGATGGAAATTCTTTTCCGGTTAATCCTATATTCCACGCATCCCATGCACTTGGCAAATCTTCCAGTAACTGAAGTTTGTTTCCTGATCCATTAATCAATTCCTTTTGAAGATTTTTGTCGAAGATATTTTTCACTAATCCGGTTTTTGTATCTACAGCAACTTTAAAATATTCGTTATCAATATATAATTCCGAATCCGTTTGTGGCGGGAATATATCTGATTCTTTGAATGAAAAAACCGAATCGGATTTTTTAAGGATAAAAGTTTTGTATCCGGTTGAAGGAATATTTCCGGCAATAAATATTATTTCTCTTGTTAGAATACCTTTTTTCTGAATTTGAGATGGAATTTCAGTACCGTTTATATCAAATATAGAATAATTGTTATAATCACCTTCAGGTAATTCCACTTTTGCAACATCAGTTCTTTGCCAGGAGAGGGGATTAAACACAACAATCGCTTTGCCGTCTTTGATACCGGAAGTATTTATTTGTGATGATAGATAATGAAGTGATTTACCTAATGCAAAATTAGCCAGTTGATATGCTTTCTTGTAATCAATGTCGGAATCAATATAAACTTCTCTTATGCTTGAACCGGGAAGTATATCATGGAATTGATTGAACAATACAATCTTCCATGCATCCTTAATTTGATCCGAATAATTTTTCCC
>JAGVBL010000340.1 GCA_020059785.1 Ignavibacteriales bacterium
ATCCTGCAATTTTTATTTCATTAGCAATAACTTCTTTGTAGCAGTAAAACCATTATTAGTTCTAAGAGAGTAGAAATAGATTCCGCTAGGTAATTCTCCATTCTCAATTCTCAATTTGCAATTATACGTTCCTGCTTCTTTTTGTTCATCTACTAATGTTGCTACTTCTTTACCAAGAATGTTATACACCTTTAATGTTACGTGGCTTGCTTGCGGCAGCTGGTAACTTATTGTTGTTTCCGGATTAAATGGATTTGGAAAGTTCTGCTCTAAAACGAATTGTTTAATCTCATCAAGTTTTACTTCTACTTCGTGGGAGTATTCGAATGTTCCGTCGAAATCAACCTGTTTGAGCCGGTACTTAAAAGTAACATCGCCAAGCGGTTGATCTGAGTAAGTATAATTCTTTGGCGAGTTGCTATTGCCGTGCCCCTGAACGAAAGCAATCTTTTTCCAGTTACCATTGGAGCTCTTACGCTCAATTTCAAATCCGTAATTATTGACTTCTGTAGTGGTGGACCAGTTTAATTTTACTTTGTCTTTTACAACAAGTACATTGAAAAATATTAATTCAACCGGCAATGCAGTTATGCTATTTGTTGTACCTGTTGAATAGTTATATGCTAAATCCCGCATATGTACTGCATAAGTATATTCTGTATTGGGTGATACAGAATTATCTGTAAACGTCTGAGTTCCAACATTCACTACTCCAACTACAGTCCAGGAATCCACAGTATTTGGCCCGTCACTTCCCCCGCTTGTTGAATATCTTCCTTGGTCATTTAGTGTTGGTGCAGATTGATTTAATCCGGCTTTTCTTAGTATTAGTGCTTGTTGGGAACCAGTTGCCGCATCTGTTCCATCAGTCCATGTAACAGTAATAGATGTTCCGGCTTCATTTGAAACTGTGTTAACCCCTGTTGGTGCATTTGGATCAGTTAGGTCTGTTTCACTACTTGCTGAAACATATGCAACCACATCATCCCAATGAACTATTGTACTACCTCCTCCAGTCGATCTACTACTGCCAAGTCCAAAATAGGCAGTTAAATCTGCGCCAGTAGAATTTGGTCTATTATAATAAATTCTTGTAGAAGTAGTACCAATATTTGTCGTTCCACCACTTAAAGTTGAAGTGGTAATAATAGTAATTCTTGCATAAGCATAAGTATTACTTCCAATTGCCCATCCTATAACATGTAATCTTAGTCCATTAGGAACATTGAATCCTGTGGAATTTTGCATGTAATAATATGTTGAAGTGTTTGTAGTATAACTCATATTGAAACTACCTGTTCTAACATTGGTAGTACTAATTGATTCAGTGCCAGTACCACCAGTTTCTTTTGTCCATCCACTTAAATCACCACTTTCAAATCCAGGATTTGTTTGAGAAATAATTAATGAAGGAATTAACAATGCGAGTAGTAAAATCTTTTTCATACCCACCCCGTAGATAAAAATATATATTGTAATTCGTTGATTGCGAGAGTGAGATTTAGCCCTGTTCAAATTTAGCAAATTCTAATTAAAAAGTAAGTGAATTTTTTTTAATTTTTTTTTGTTCATCTATAAAGAGGACAAACTGCCTTAATAGGATGAGAAATGAAATACGCGATTATAGTTTTATTAATATTTTTATTCGGCTGCGCAATTAACAGAAATAACATTGCACAAACAGAGGAAGATAAAGTGGATACTTCAAAATATTCGGCAGCAACATTCGGATCGGGATGCTTCTGGTGCACAGAAGCCATATTCGAATTGGTTAAAGGTGTTGTAAAAGTTGAATCGGGTTACTCAGGAGGAAGCGTTCCCAACCCGACTTACGAAGCCGTCTGCACAGGACTAACCGGACATGCAGAAGTTGTTCAGGTCTATTACGATTCTAATATCATTTCCTATCCGCAGTTACTAGAGATATTCTGGAAGACGCACGATCCAACTACATTAAACCGACAGGGCGCCGATGTGGGAACGCAATACCGCTCTGTTATCTTTTACCATGATGACGAACAAAAGAAATTAGCAGAGGAATACAAAAAGAAACTTGATGAAGCTAAAATTTGGGATGACCCGATTGTAACAGAGATAAGTCAGTTTAAAAAATTTTACAAAGCCGAAGATTATCATCAAAACTATTACGCTAATAATCCGTATCAGGGATACTGCAGTTTTGTAATAACTCCTAAAATCGAAAAATTCAAAAAAGTGTTTGCAGAAAAATTAAAAGAGCGGTGAAAATAAAATTATAATTGCGGAATTGAGATTTTTTTCGCCGCTCTAATAAATTAATTCAACAAATCTTCTCTACAAATTCTTCTTCCAGAACTCCAGCATAGTATTATACAGATGAATCTGTGCAGGACGATCGGATATTCCGTGCTGCCGCATCGGGTAAATCATTAAGTCGAACATAATATTTGCTTTAATCAGCTCATCCATAAACGCATAAGCATTCTGAATATGAACATTGTCATCGTAAGTTCCGTGAACAATCATCAATCTTCCATGTAAGTTTTTTGCTGTGCGCACTAATGAAGAATTAACGTAACCGTCCGGATTAAGTTCCGGTATATTCATAACGGACTCGCCGAATTTGGAATCGTAATAAATCCAATCGGTAACAGCAGCAACAGCAATTCCGGCTTTAAATTCTTTAGAATTCGACAGAGCATTTAAAGTAAAAGTACCGCCGCCGCTCCAGCCCCATACACCAATCCTTGTTGAATCGATGTATGATTGTTTTTTAAACCATCTTGCACAATCTACAAGATCCTGAAGCTCGGACTTACCGAGATTTCCGAAAATCAAATTTTCCAATTTTTTGCTTATTGCAGTTGCACTCCGCGGATCAATAATCGCAACAAGAAAACCGTTATCAAGAAGAACCTGGTTGTAGTAAATTGAAGAACGCCATCTGTTAAGAACCTGAGCAGCAGAAGGACCGCCGTAAAGGTAAATTATCAACGGATATTTTTTATTCGGATCAAAATCCTTCGGCTTCATAATTTCTGCCGGAAGAGGAAATCCATCCCGTGCCGCAATTGTAAATTGTTCTGGACGCTGCAAATCAATCGCTGCAAGTTTTTCTTCATCATATTTGCCGAGCTGTTTTAAAAGCGTTCCGTCACTTTTATATAATAACAAAACCGGAGGCGTTTTAATATTGGAATAGCTGTCTAAATAAAATTTTGTATCGGGACTAAAATTAATTACATGAGTTCCCTCTTCTTTAGAAATCCGTTTCATTACGGAGCCGTCATATTTTATGCTGTACAAATATTTTTCAGTAGCAGATTTTTCCTGTGCAGTGAAATAAATAATTTCATTTTTATCATCGATAGCACTAATAGCTTTTCTAACCCAGAATGCCGAACCGCCGCTTGCAACAACAGCCCATTCCCCTTTTGTAACCTGGTTAATCAATTTACCATCGCTTGCAAAACGATAGATGTGAGCATATCCCGTCCGTTCCGATACCCATAAAAATTCTTTCCCGTCTTTTATGAAATGAAGATCATCGGAAATATTAACCCAGCAAGGATCTGTTTCTTTTAAAATTAATTTTGTCTTTCCCGTAAACCGGTCTGCAAATAAAAGATTATTTTCGTCCTGACGGCGGTTCATTAGTTGAACAGATAGATTTCGGCTATCGGGCAGCCATTTAACACGAATTATGTATTCATAAGGAGTATCGGAAAAATCGACCCATGTTGTTTTTGCATTTTCAATTTCTGCAATTCCGAGTTTAACAGTAGGATTAACTCCGCCCGTCTTAGGATATCTTTGTTTAATTACATTCGGCACTGCCGATTTGAAATCGGAATAATAGATTAAGCTTACCTGCGATTCATCTGTCTGCAAATATGCAATCGCTTTAGAATCGTTAGACCACCAGTATGCAATATCCCGTCGTCCAAAAATTTCTTCCCAGTAAACCCAGTTTAATGTTCCATTTAATAAAGTTTCGGTACCATCGGTTGTAATTGCTTTTTCTGTTTTTGAAGGAATATCATAGACATAAATATTGTTATTGCGGACGAATGCAATTTTATTTCCATCGGGTGAAAAGTTTATGTTTTTCTCATTTTCTTTTGTGTTTGTTACCTGTACAAATGAAGTGTTGTTTAGATCGAGAAGAAAAATATCCCCACCGAACGTATAAATTGCTTGGTCGCCGTTCTTATTGTAAATATTGGGCGGAGGAATCATTGAAGGAGATTTATCGCCCAGAATTTGTTTTAAGCTCTCATACGCTTTTTTCATATCGAGTGCGGGTTTTAATGTTAATGTGTTTGGGTCGAACAGTTCTAGTGTTCTCTGGTCTAATGGTTTTTTCGTATCATAGACCATTGCCGTTCCATTATCGAGCCATTGAATATTAGGTAATTGTGTAATTGATTGTGCTTCTGGAGAATATCTCCATTCAATTGTAACTTTTTTCTTTTCCTGTGCAGGTAATTGCAGCGTAAATAAAATTAAAAGAATAGTAATAGCTGGAAGGCGAAAATTTCTTAAAGATTGCATTTCGCATACTCCGTTTTATGTTATATAAAAAACATTTGCCGGTTGATTGATTTGTTTGTTACCGATTTAATCTTAGCCTGTATGATAATTACATGGGTAGCTTTATGCTTCGGTTAAAAATACTACGATTTTGAATTGAAGGAAAGAGAATATCCGGATTTAGCAAATAGAAATTGTTGTTGGGCGGTAATCCAAATCGGTTTATTTTGTAATAGAAAATATTTTTTCAAAGGTGATAAAATGAAAAAAATATGTTTGCTCGCCCACCTCATCACTATCAGTTTATTATCAGCACAGACAATTCAACTTAAAGACGGATGGAAATTCAGCGCAACAGATAATATGAATTATTCAAAGACAGATTATAACGACTCTCAATGGCAGAATATTTCTGTAGGGAAGAACTGGGATGATCAGGGTTACGAGGATTTGGACGGTTTTGCATGGTATAGAATTAGGGTGTTTATTCCATCCAGCTTAAAAGAAAACTCAGTCTTAAAGGACAGCATCAAAATTTATCTTGGTAAAATTGATGACTATGATCAAGCTTACATTAATGGACATATTTTTGGAATCAATGGCAGAAATGTAAGTGAAAATATTCCTCTTGATAATTCATTTTCAAAAGAACATCCTATTCCATGGAATCGTGAAAGAAAATATACACTCGCTTCCAACGATCCACGCATTCTGTGGAATCAAGAAAATACTATTGCAATTCGTGTATACGACCAGGGTGGGTTGGGCGGAATGTTCTCTGGTATCCCTTCTATTTCATCAATGACTTTGAGTGAGTATTTGTTATGCAACTATAAAGAAGAACGCTTCGACTATAGTAAGAATAATATTTCTAAAACCATTTCTTTGAAAAATACTTCGGCTAAATACAATTTGGCGGGAAAATTAAGCATAGTAGCAAAGAATAAACTGACAGGAAAAATTTATTTCTCAAAAGATCATAATGTTGTTTTAAATTCTGGAAGCACTCAAAAATTTGTTTATAAGTATAAAAATCCAAACGAGCCAACTACTATTACATATAAATTTTATTCTACAAAGGATAAATCAACCGGCATTTTTGTTGATGAACCATCATACATTTTAACTCCTGAACCATCACCCATTCCTAAAATTAACGGTGCTAAAATTTACGGACAGCGATCCGGCAAACCTTTACTTTACACAATTGCAGCGAGTGGAAAAAGACCTATGAGCTTTGATGCTCTTAATCTGCCCGAAGGATTATCAATTGATAA
>JAGVBL010000287.1 GCA_020059785.1 Ignavibacteriales bacterium
CTCAGACTGACATTGATAAACTTTTTAAGCAGCCTCTTTAAAAACTCAGACTGACATTGATAAACTTTTTAAGCAGCCTCTTTAAAAACTCAACTACTTTACAACCTGAACAACTACTTTAGATCCTTCCACTAATTTAACTGTTATAAGGCTCCCGTTTTTAATATAATCTCCTTCTGTAACAACATCAATTCTATTGCCGTTAATAAGAGCAGTACCTGATGGTCTTAAATCTGTAAATGCAACACCTTCCAGCCCGATTAAATGTTCGAAGGCGGGTTTTGAAGCATAACCGGATTTTGAGGATACCTGTTCCTTTAGAATTAATTTCCCCCACATTTCTGTCCTGGGTAAAAATTTTAGTAGAAAGAAGATAACAATAAAAGTAAATAAGAAAGTAAGCCCAAGCTGTATTATTGCTATCGATATTATACTCCAGTCGATCATCTCAAAATCGGAAAGAAGTCCAAGGAATAAACTTCCAACCATCAGTAAAATACCAGCGATTCCAAAAATCCCGAATCCCGGTATAACAAAAATTTCTATAATTAGAAGAATAACACCGATTACAAACATCAGTATCTCTATTATGGATGCAAGTTCAAGTATATAACCGGCACCAAAAAATATTGCAAGCGATATTACTCCAATAGTTCCGGCTAATCCCCAACCCGGGGTTTTAATTTCCGTGTAAAGTCCAATAAGTCCTAACATGATAAGAAGAGAAGAAATAATAGGGTTATTGACGAATCTTACAAAGTCCTCCGCCCAATTGGAATCAAGTGTAACAAGTTCAGCATTTTGTAATCCGAAAAATTCTTTAACCTGCTCAATATTAGAAAGCACAGCATCGGCCATCTGATATTTAAGCGCTTCTTCTGATGTAAGAGTCACAAGTTTTGTGCTGTCGTCTTTTAAATCCGGAATAACAATTGTTTCATCAACCATACCCTGAGCAATATCGGTTCTTCGCCCGTTTTTTTCTGCTGTGGCTCTCATCTCGGAGCGCATATAGGATTGATATTTCTCGGATTGTTTTTGACCTGTTTGATCGACAACAGTTGATGCACCCATAGAAGCACCGGGAACCATAACAATTTTTTCGCAAGAAAGAGCAATTAATGCACCGGCGGAGATTGCCCTTTTATCAATGAATGCGATTGTCTTTATTTTGCTGTTGAGGATTGCATCCTTAATTTGTGTTGCTGCATCAACTCTTCCACCGAAAGTATTTATTCTAAAAATAATTCCACTTGCAAAATTAGTTTCGGCTTCTTTAACAACACGCTTTATATAAGGAGCAAGTCCAAGATCGATATCACCTTCAATATTAGCGTAATAGACTTTTTCCTGAGCAGAAATGGTGGTGACTATTAGTAAGAATATAAAAAGAATTAACCGTTTCAATTTATTCTCCAAATGAAAAATTTTACCTACGGTTAATTACTCAAAATGAATCAATAATTCAAATCATTTATTAACAAATGCGTAATTGAGCATTTTATAGACAAGCTTTGCCGCTACAAAACTTGATGAAGTATGGGATTTTGAAGGTGCAAGTTCAACCACGTCGAATCCGACAATATTTTTATCCAGACCGATAATTTTGAGCAGGTTCATAGTTTCATCCCAGAATAATCCGCCCGGTTCCGGTGTTCCTGTAGCTGTAAGAAATGACGGATCGAATCCGTCAACATCAAACGTAATATAAACATTATCTGTAAGAGATCTTGAAACGAGTTCCTGCCAGTTATCTCCGTACATTCCAAGTTTTATTTCGCGTGAGTAAAAAGTTCTTATATTGTTCTTTTTTCTAAAATCTGATTCTTCTTTAGACTGAGCACGTATTCCAACCTGTACAATTTTAGTATTAAACTCCGCAACGCGAGCCATTACCGAAGCATGAGAGTATTTAGAACCTTCGTAGCTTTCACGTAAATCGGAATGAGCATCAATCTGAAGTATTGATAGATTTTCGAATCGTTCGTGGTGGGCTTTAATAGGTGCAACAGATAGAGAGTGCTCGCCGCCTAAGGTTACAACAAATTTACCGGCGTCAATATGCTTACCTACCTCTTTATATATTTTTTCGATTGATTTACTAATCGGAAGTTTAGCGAATTTAAGTTCCGGTAAAGTGCAAATCCCTTTTTCAAAACAAAGCTCTCTATTTAATTCCTCGTCATAGAACTCAACGTAATGAGAGGCATTTAAGATTTCTATTGGACCTCTGGCAGTCCCTTTACCATAGCTGACGGTTTTTTCAAGAGGTGCTGATAGTACAACTATTTGAGAATCTTTATAGTTAGAATATTTTTTATCGATTGCCAAAAAATTCTGTTTAATACCAAGTTCTTTCATTTAATTTAGCTCCTTAATTCTCAAATAATATGAAGAGGATTTTGTGAATTAATGCCTTTGTGGCTATTATTTAGAACATTGCCACAAAGACACAAAAACACTAAAAAAAATTACACAAAAATTAAACGTTAGTCTTTAATAACCGAAGCTATAGCCGAACGATCGAATTTCATTTTAACATTATTGCCAACATCAATAAGACAGGTTTTTTCTTCTAATCCGGCAACTGTTCCGTAGAGACCGCTTGTTAAAACTACTTTATCCCCTTTCTGAACTGCCGATAAGAGTTTCTCTCTTTCTTTTGCTCTTTTCTGCTGGGGTCTTATAATCATAAAATAAAATATTGCAAAGATAGCACCGAACATAATTAAGGTGCTTATTAAACTTCCGCCTCCGCCGCCGGATCCATCCGGTGGTGGCGCCATTGCTAATAATAGATCCACTTATTCCTCCGATGTTGATTGTACATTAACTGATATAGTTTTTGAATAACTATTTTTCCATTCAATAAAAGTTCCGTCCATTATTCTTGAACGAGCTTCACGGATAAGATTCAAATAAAATGTCAGGTTATGAATTGTTGCAAGTTCTAATGATAGAATCTCTCTTGCATTAAAGAGATGCCTAAGGTAAGCCCTCGAAAATTGCGAACATGTATAACAATTACAATTTGGATCGAGCGGTGTGTAATCGTCTTTATAGGCAGCATTACGCATAGAAACAATTCCTTGCGAAGTAAACAAATATGCATTTCTCGCATTACGAGTCGGCATTACACAATCGAACATATCGATACCTAATGAGATTGCCTCCAGAATATTTTCCGGTCTTCCCACACCCATCAAATATCGCGGTTTATCCACGGGCATAAAATCGGTTGTAAAATCCACCATTTCATACATAGTATCCATCGGTTCGCCAACTGCAAGTCCGCCTATTGCATAACCGTCAAAACCAATGTTAATTAAATCCTTAGCTGAACTTTCTCTCAAGTCTTTATAAACACTTCCCTGAATAATTCCGAATAATGATTGATCAGAACCGTATAAAGGTGAAGATGATTCAAATGCTTCTTTATTCTTCAACGCCCAGTTTGAAGTTAGCTCCTTGGATTTCTTTGCATACTCATAATCGCACGGAAAAGGAGTACATTCATCAAGGGGCATCATTATATCGCTGCCGATGCTTCTCTGAATTGCAATTACTTTTTCCGGTGTGAAGAAGTGTTTTGAGCCATCGAGATGAGAGCTAAACTCTACTCCATCAGATTTCAATTTGCGAAGATCCGTTAAACTGAATATTTGAAATCCGCCGCTATCGGTTAAGATTGGACGATTCCAATTCATAAACTTATGAAGTCCGCCAGCTTGTTCTAAGATTTTTGTACCCGGTCTAAGGTACAAATGATAAGTATTTGAAAGAACAATTTCGGCATTAACTTCGCTTTCAAGAACTCTTTGTGTTACCGCTTTTACAGTTCCCTGAGTTCCAACCGGCATAAATATAGGAGTATTTACAACTCCGTGCGAAGTCTTTAATTCACCTATTCTTGCTTTAGAATTTTTATCTGTATACTTAAGGGAAAACAAGATTTATCTTAAAATTTGGTGCGAAAGATAATGTAATTTTAGCTTTTCTTCCATTTATTATCACCCATTCAACACTTCTTATTGAATAAACATCTGATTGTATTTTTCATTCCGGACAGAACATTTTTCGTTCCTACCGAATAATTTAACACGGTTATGAGCGATGAGATCATAAATCCAATCGAGAAATTTTTTCGGAAGAGATCCGAACAGTTTCAAAATCTTCCAGGGATAGTCAAGACGATTAATAATGAAGAAAATGGCATCAGACTTAAAATAAACTTTTTCATTAAAATAGACTGCCACTGTTTGATATGGAATACCGATATTTTCACTAACCGAAGGATAATTTTTTACAACCGGCGATTGAAGTGAAGCATACCGGAAAATTATTCTTTTATCCAGCGTTAATAATATTCTTACAAAACCATTACAAAGATTACACTCACCGTCAAAAAAAATTACCGGGTTATTCATATTAATTAATTCGATTCAACCGGACCGAACCAATCGATGATTCCGTTTTCCAGATTAAAGACTTTACTAAAACCAATCTTCAGCATTTGAACAGCAGCATTAAAACTTCTGCTGCCGGACCGGCAATAGACAAAGTAGGTTTTATCGCGGTCAAGTTTTTCTATTTGTGAAAGGAAATCGGGTTTATAGATATCGATCAGAATTGAATCGGGAATTCTTGCCTGGTCAAATTCCTCTTTAGTCCGAACATCAAGAATTACAGAGTCCGGAGTTTCCTTAAACATTTTTTCAAAAGTATCTGAATCGAGGTTTGCAACATTTGGTCTATTACCAAATAGAAATGACATAATTGAGCCCATTTTTTTCTTTTATTGTTATTAACAAGTGTGGATTAAAAAAAGTTTATTCCGTGATTTCCGGTTCAACTGTAATTTTAAGCAGATCAATTTTTGTTTTATCGGACTTAAGAACAAGTAATGAATAGTTATCAATCTTAAAAGTTTCTCCTTTAACAGGAATTCTTCCAAGTTTAGCAGTAACATAACCGGCAACTGTTTCAAAGTCGCCCTCTTCATCAATAGTAAAACCGTACTCTTCATTCAAGAAATCTATTTCAACTTTTCCGCTTAGGATAAATGTGTTGTTATCAAGTTGCTTAACAACTTTTTCTTCCTCGTCGTATTCATCGCTTATTTCTCCAAAGAGTTCCTCAATTACATCTTCAATTGTAATTATGCCGGCAGTACCACCAAATTCATCTACAACAACGGCAAGTGTAAATTGCTTTTCGAGGAATTCATTTAACATTTCAAGACTCTTCTTAGTATCCGGCACAAATACAACTTCTCTAATAACCTCCGATAGAGTTTTAGGATTGTTAAAGAGATCCTTAAGCAGAATCATACCTTTAATATTATCGAGGTTTTCATCGTATACAATTAATTTTGAATAACCAGATTCTATAAATTTATCGGTTACTTCTTCAAGTGTAGTTGAAATATCAACACCCACAATATCGGTTCTTGGTGTTATTGCTTCATAAACTCTCTGCTCACGGATTTCAATTACTCTGGAAATAATATCGGACTGGTCTTCATTCATTTTACCGGCTTCAGAACTTTCTTCAATCAGATTTTGAATATCTTCTTTATCGAATATCTGGAGAATTTCTTCTTCCTCTTTCTTATTCATTCTATTAAGAACAGCGGAGACTTTTGAGGTTATTTTAACAAGCGGATAAAGAACAAAAAGAACAAGCCGAAGCGGGATAGAAGAAATTAATATAATTGTATCGGCAAGTTCACGTCCAACAAATTTTGGCAGCAATTCTCCAAAGAAAAGAAGAATGATAGTAGAGATTAATAATATCTCGGCTTCCTCCATACCGAATGATGAGATGAGAAATACTGAGAATAAGGATGCAAAGGCAATATTTACGATATTGTTTGAAATCAATAGTGTGGAGAAAAAGAGATCGGGATTTTTAATAAAGAAATAGGCATTGGATGCATAAATATTTTTCTTTCTGCTTCTAAGCTCAATTTTAATTTTATTTGAAACGAGGTAAGCAATTTCCGTTGATGAGAAAAAAGCGCTTAGTATTAAGAGGGCTATTAATATCAAATAATCAGATAGCATTTTATATCCGGATCAAAAATAAATTATATAGAGTGATACAGTTACAAACAATATAAGATTTACAATCATTGGAATATCGGTAAGGAATACTTCCACAACATTTTCCCCCATATTTTTTTTGATTGCAAGAAACATATATCTGAATATGCCAAAAATTACAAAAATTGTTGTGAATACAAGCTGCTCAGAACCGAATGCTTCAATAGTTCTTTCTGCTACTGTGTAAAGGGCATAGCTTAGTATAACAGAAGCACCTGTGATAGCGGCAATCAAATCAATAAAATCGAGCGAGTAATCTTTGAGCACTTCCCTCTGAACCGATGAGTTAGCGCTATTAGCAATTTCAACGCGTCTCTTCATTACTGCAAGAAACAGCGATAAGAATATTGTAGTCAGAATCAACCAGTTTGAGAGATAAACCGAAATAATAAATGCACCGCTTACAACTCTAATTAGAAATCCCGCAGCAATACAAAAAATATCGACGATAACAATTTTTTTAAGATAAAGTGAATATGCAAAATTAATAAGTATGTAGAGCCACATCATCAGAACAAAATACGGGCTTAAAGAAAGCGAAAATAAGATTACGATAACAAGAAGTAGTCCTAATAAAAAGAATGCCTCGCTAATTTTAATCTTACCGCTTGCAACCGGTCTTGATTTCTTAACCGGATGATTTCTGTCTCTCTCTGAATCAATTATATCATTGAATACATAAACAAAACTGGATGTAAACGAAAATGCAATAAATCCGACTAAAACATTTATCAGAATCGAATAATCGAAAAGATGTTTGGAGAATACAAGCGGTACAAAGATAAAAAGATTCTTAAGCCAGCTTGGAATCCGTAATAACTTAATATACCGGGATAATTTAGAAAACAACTGCTTCCTCATAAGTTCCGAAATGCTGTTTAAGTACTTCAACCATTTCACCTAAAGTTACATAATTCTCTGCAGCTTCTATAAGCACCGGCATAATATTGCTGCCTGAATTAGCCGCCTCTGCAATTTTCGTAATACATCTTTCAACCAGTTCATTATTACGAATACTTTTAAGTCTTGCAAGTTTTTCTCTTTGTTTCTTTTCAACTTCGGGTGAAATCTGTAAAATCGGTATATCAATTTTGGAACCTTCTTCAACAAATTCGTTAACACCAACAATAATTTTTTCTTTTCTTTCCAGTTCTTTCTGGTACCGATAGGCAGAATCTGCAATTTCTTTCTGGAAGTATCCGGATTCAAGAGCCTGAATAACGCCGCCCATATAATCGATTTCATTAAATATTTTATTTGCCTCATCTTCCATTTTCTTAGTAAGCGATTCTAAAAAGTAGCTTCCTCCCAACGGATCTACCGTGTTAATAATGCCGGTTTCATATGCAAGAAGCTGCTGTGTTCTTAAGGCAATTTTAACTGCTTTTTCACTTGGAAGAGCAAGAGTTTCATCCATAGAATTAGTATGAAGGGATTGAGTTCCGCCCAATACTGCAGCTAATGCCTGGAATGCAGTTCTAACAATATTATTCTCCGGCTGCTGTGCCGTTAATGTACATCCGGCAGTCTGAGTATGAAAACGGAGCCACCAGCTTCTTGGATTTTTTGCACCGTATTTTTCTTTCATTCGTCTTGCATAAATTCTACGTGCGGCTCTAAACTTTGCAATCTCCTCAAAGAAATCGAGATGCGAGTTAAAGAAGAATGACAACCTCGGTGCAAATTCATCTATATCCATTCCTCTTTCAATACAAGCTTCTATGTATGCAAATCCGTCTGCTAAAGTATAAGCAAGTTCCTGAACTGCAGTTGAACCGGCTTCTCTAATATGATAACCGCTAATTGAAACCGGATTCCACTGCGGTACTTCATTTGTGCAGTATTCAATCATGTCGGTTATTATTCTCATTGAAGGACGTGGTGGAAAGATATATTCTTTCTGGGCGATATATTCTTTCAGAATATCATTCTGAAGTGTACCGCGTAATTTATCGAATGATACACCCTGTTTCTTTGCAACTGCCAGGTAGAAAGCAAATATCATTGCTGCCGGTGAATTGATTGTCATACTTGTAGAAACTTTATCGAGCGGAATTCCATCGAATAAAGTTTCCATATCTTCCAGTGACGAGACAGCAACGCCGCAAATACCAACTTCACCTTCACTCATTGGAGCATCAGAATCCCATCCCATCAATGTAGGCAGGTCAAATGCAACGGATAGACCTGTCTGTCCATGTTCAAGCAGATACTTAAATCGTTCGTTAGTATCTTCAGGGGAACCGAAGCCGGCAAACTGCCGCATTGTCCATATCTTACCGCGGTAACCGTTAGTATGAATTCCACGCGTATAAGGATATTCACCCGGAAAATTAATTTCATTTAAGAAATCAATATTCTCTACATCATCGGGAGAGTAGAGAGGATTTATAGGTTCACCGGAAACTGTTGTAAATTTCCAGTTCAGTTCTTTAGCCGATGTTAATTTATCTTCAAATGATTTTTTGACTTTATTATAGTCTTCCATTTTTCCCCTTTACAATTGAGAATTATAAAAACTGCTAAGTGCTTTTGAATAAAATAATAAACTTCAGGAAGTCCGTCCAAATCTTTTATCAAGTTCTTGAATCGGTATTTTAATAACAATCGGTCTTCCATGGGGACAAACATACGGCATTGAAGTAGCAAAAAGTTTATCAACAAGAATTCTCATCTCCTTTTCAGAAAGTTTATCGCCGGCTTTAATAGCTGCTTTACAGGAGAAAGATTTTGCAAGGTTGTCCCTTACCTCAAGCTGTTTTTCCTGTTGATTTTTTCTGAACTCGTGTAAAATATCGAGTAAAGTTTCTGATTCATGTTCCGATTTCAAATCCGACGGTATACCAATAATCTCGATGACATTTTTAGACTTAAACTTAAGGGTAAAACCAAGATTTGTTAAATAAGGTTCAAGTTCTTTAACCAACTGGTAATCAGCCGGATCAAGCTTTACAATCTGCGGAAATAATAAATGTTGAGAAAAAGGGATATTGGCTTCGAATGATTGAAGTGCATTCTCGTAGAGAACTCTTTCGTGGGCAATGTGAGAATCTATTATCATCAATCCGCTTTTAATCTGGGAAAGAATATATTTATTATGAAGAAGAACAATAAACGGGGTTTCTTGTGAAGCCGATTGAACGGAATCCGATTCGTGATATACTTCTTTTTGAACAGTACTTTCGAAAGGGTGTTCAACACTGGAATCCGGAGCTGTGGATTTAATTTCGCGGTTAAGGTCTTCGAACAATTGATCGATTTCATCTTCCGAAAAAATTGATCTGCGCTTGTTAGTATCTGTTTTATCTGCAAATGGTCTATCGCTGAAATCACTTCTTTCAGAACGTTGAGAGGAATTGAATCTTAAAGATTCCTTATCAGAGTTATCCCCAGTAAATGAAACTGCCGGAACAAGGTCGTAGCTTCCTAATGTTTTTTTGATTACGGCGTTAACGAACGAATAAATCTCTCTCTCGTCATCAAACTTAACTTCCAGTTTAGAAGGATGAACATTCACATCAACTTTCTTCGGGTCAACTGTTAAGAATAGAACAAAGAATGGATAATCCCCTTTTTCCATTAAATTTTCGTAAGCAGAAAAGAGAGCATGATTTACAATTTTACTCTGCACATAACGGTTATTAAGGAATAAGTATTGCTCCCCTTTGCTTCGCCTAAGGTAAGCGGGTTTTGTTATAAATCCGCTAAGACTAATGTAGTCTGTAATTTCTTTAGCCTCGATTATTAAATCAATAATATTCTCACCAAAGATTGCACTAATTCTTTCTCTATAATCATGCTTAGGTAAATCAAAAATACAATCGTCATCATTGATTAGTCTGAAAGTAATTTCCGGATGACTTAGGGCAATTCTCTTAAATGTTTCTATAATGTGTTTTAATTCGGTAGAATTAGTTTTAAGGAAATTTCTTCTTGCCGGAACATTATAAAATAGATTTTTAACGGTAACAGAAGTACCGGTAGGGTAAGCTCCTTTTTCTTTAGATATACTTTCGCCTTCACCAATTTTAATTAAGACGCCAAGTTCATCAGCTTCCATTCTGGTCTTAAGTTCAAAAATAGAAACAGCCGCAATTGAAGCAAGAGCTTCTCCACGAAAACCTAACGTCTTAATTGCTTCAAGGTCATCGATAGATGAAATTTTACTTGTAGCATGTCGGTGAATACACAGGAGCGCATCCTCTTCAGACATTCCGGAAGCATCATCAATAACCTGAATCAGATTTTTACCTGCGTTCTTAATATAAACATCAATCTGATTTGCACCGGCATCTATTGAATTCTCCATCAGTTCCTTTACAACCGATTCAGGTCTGTTAACTACTTCGCCGGCGGCAATTTTATTTGCTATGCTTTCCGGTAATATTTTTATTTTCTGCGACAAATTTATTCTTACTTCCTTCTTAAATACTCGTTTATTACAAATTCATTTTTATCGGAAAATGAAACAAGCTCCCACTCATTCAGATTTATTGGAGGGAAGAACCTGTCACCTTCAACATCAAACTTCAATTCAGAAATAATCATTCTATCGGCAATCTTCAAAGTTTCTTCAAAAACCCTCTCTCCGCCTATAATATAGACTCTGGAATAATTATTTTCTTCACACCAGGCTAACGCTTCAAAAATCGAGTTACAAATTACAACGTTTGGATGAGAAAATGAAAAGCCGGGATTTGTCGTAAGTATAATATTAATTCGGTTTTCAAGAGGTTTACTAATTGATTCCCAGGTTTTTCTTCCCATCAATACCGGAAAACCTGTTGTAGTATTTTTGAAATGTTTTAGTTCTTCTTTTATATGCCAGGGGATTTTTCCATCACGACCGATAACTCGATTTTTTGAAACAGCAGCTATAATAATCTTTTCCAACAATACCTTTCAGAAATTTGAAAAATTCACATTAACAAAATTCTTTTTACCCGCTCGAACATTAATAAGAACTCTTTCCTCCGGATAACCAATAAGTCGAAGTTTAACAGAATAGACTCCGGCTTTTATATCCAACAGACTATCAGGGGTATACTTCCAGAGCCGGTTATCGTTTAGAAATATTTCTGCCCCTTTAGGTGTAGAATTGAAATAAAGTTTCCCTGTCTCAGGATGTTCAGTAAATTCTAAAATTTCTTCTCTACAGCTTGTAACCAGAATCAGAAATACAAACAAGATTAATAATTTCATGAACCTCATTTCTCCCCCTAAAAATTCAGTGACAATATTTTCAATAGGGGGAATAAAATCAATTCAATAATTACTGCATAAAAGAAAGTTTAGTAAACAGTCAAAAGTCTATTCCCAGGGTTTATTAATACCCAGGATCTCAAGTTTTTCTTCAAACTCCATTCTTTCGATATTTTTTGCAAACCTTTTGTCAATAATTTTTAACCAGCCGAAGCTATCTGCAAGTTTAACCGCTTCATCTTTATTACCTGAATAGAGTTTTTTAAGGACTTCAATTTCCTGAACAGAAAAACTAAGTGAGTTCATTCGATAATCCCGGAAAGCTTCCCATGCAATAGGGCACCAGCGGCTTACAATTTCATTACCAATTATTTTGGCATAGCTTCTAATTTCAAATTGAGCATGACTTTCCATACGTAGAGCAAGAAAGTGGAGAA
>JAGVBL010000389.1 GCA_020059785.1 Ignavibacteriales bacterium
ATCCGGTTGTAGAACGGATTCTTCCGCCCGGCGAAAAATTTACTCCTAACAGCACATTACTCTCTTCGTCGGAAGATCAGATAATTATTTTAACCGGTCCCAACATGGCAGGTAAATCGGTTTATTTGAGACAGGTGGGACTTATTGTATTAATGGCGCAGATCGGTTCATTCGTACCGGCAAAGGAAGCACGAATTGGTCTGGTTGATCGGATCTTTACACGAGTAGGTGCAAGCGATAATATTGCATCGGGCGAAAGTACCTTCCTTGTAGAAATGCAGGAAGCAGCAAATATCCTTAACAATGCTACCGGCAGAAGCTTAATTTTACTTGATGAAATTGGTCGCGGGACAAGTACTTTCGATGGAATTTCGATTGCATGGTCGATTACGGAATATTTACACGATCATCCGAATCTTCAGGCAAAGACATTGTTCGCTACTCATTATCACGAACTAAATGAAATGTCGGAACTTTTTCCGAGAATTAGAAATTATAAAGTCGAGGTGCGCGAGTACGGTGATAAAGTGATTTTCCTCCACAAAGTTTCTCAAGGAGGTGCCGATCATAGTTACGGAATTCAAGTTGCACAAATGGCGGGTCTGCCGCAATTTGTTACTTCGCGCGCAAAAGAAGTTCTTGCAAATCTTGAAAGTAAAGAACTTACTCCTTATGAAGTAAAAAAAGCAAAACTTGCTAAACTTAAAAATCAGGATAATTTGCAGATCAGTCTTTTTGAAATGAAAGATGATTCATTGCGAAAAGAAATTTCGGATTTACCCATTAATGAGCTTACACCTTTGGAAGCATTAAATAAACTAAGTGAATTAAAAAAGAAAATAGATGATAAAAATGAACAATAACTATCGCAGTATTTTTTCAATGGAAATCCGTTTAATCAGTGTAATCAGCGTCCTATTTTTTTTATTCTTAATAACTGGTTGCGGAAAAAGCTATTCACCTGAACAGAAAGAATATATTTCCAAAATTGAAAAATCGAGAAAAGAAAAAAATGAATGGATGAAGAACGATCCCAACTCCCCGTTTAATTTCAAAGGTAAAGTTGAATTCCATGATCTGAAATATTTTGATGTTGATCCGGATTTTATTTTTAAAAGTAAGCTATATGAATACGAACCAAAGGATACAATTACAATTTTCGGTACTAAAGGAGAAGAGAGAAAAACTGTAAGGTATGGATATGTTCAATTCAACTATTCTGGTAAAGAGTATAAGATTAATGTTTATCAGGGTGCTTCAAGAACAGGAATGGTTTACTATTCAATATGGTTTACCGACATAACAACAAATAACGAGACTTACGGTGTTGGAAGATACATCGACTTCGAAAAGGATGAAGATCCTGATCATATTTACGAGATAGATTTTAATTTAGCTTATAATCCTTATTGTGCTTACAGTCCGGATTACTCATGTGCAATACCTACAAAGGAAGATTACATTCCAATTGCAATTAAATCCGGCGAAAAAAAATTTCATGATTAAAATTTGCGGAGACTAAAGTGGTTATTATTCTAGAAAAAAATGCAACAGAAGGACAAATTGAAGATGTAATAAGACATCTGGAATCTTACGGATTTCAGGTTCACAAATCGACTGGTGTAGAAAGAACAATAATTGGTGCAATTGGCGTTCAACCGAATTTCGATACAAGGAAGATTAGCATACTTGACGGAGTATCAGAAGTTTACCGTATTACTACACCGTATAAACTTGCCAGCAGAAGCTTTCACGAAGAGAATACGGTCATAAAAATTAAAGATGTAGAAATTGGCGGGAATAAAGTTGTATTGATTGCCGGTCCCTGTTCAATTGAGAATGAAGATCAGATATTCAGAATGGCAAAAGTTGTTAAAGATGCCGGTGGTAGAATACTACGCGGAGGCGCTTTCAAACCGCGCACTTCACCCTATTCGTTTCAGGGATTGGGCGAAGAAGGATTAAAACTGATTAGAGCCGCTGCAGATGAAAATGATATGCTTGTAATTTCCGAAGTGATGCAAATTGATCATATAGAATTGATGGAACCTTTCGTCGATATTTATCAGGTTGGTGCGCGCAACATGCAGAACTTTTCGCTTATTAAGGAACTTGGTAAAACTACAAAACCTGTTATGCTTAAACGCGGAATTGCCGCAACAATAGAAGAATGGTTGATGTCTGCAGAATATATTCTATCCAGCGGCAACAGAGATGTTTTTCTATGCGAGCGCGGTATAAGAACATTTGAGCAATACACACGTAATACTTTCGATCTATCTGCTATTCCTGTCGTTCATAAAAAAAGCCACCTTCCCATAATCGGCGACCCCTCGCATGCAACTGGATTGAGGGATCAGGTACCGCCAATGGCTCGTGCTGCCGTTGCTGCCGGTGCAGATGGATTGATGATAGAAATTCATGACGATCCTGAAAACGCTCTATCCGATGGCCCGCAAGCTCTGCTTCCAAGTTCATTTACAAAACTTGTCGATGAACTACGTTTAATAGCAAGAGCAATTGGAAGGGAATTGTAATTGGCTGTAAGCATATCAATAATTGGTTTAGGATTAATGGGCGGTTCAATTGCTAAGGCACTTAAGCAATTAACCGATATTAACATAAGTGCATATGATAAGCAGGAAGTACTTAATGCAGCTTATTACGCAAACATAATTGACCGGAAATTGGATAATATTGAACAATCTATTGAGAGTGAAATAATTTTTCTATGCCTACCTGTTGATGAATCTTTAAGAGTATTTGAAAAGTTAATCCCGCTGTTAAAAAAGGATCAGATTATTACGGATGTATGCGGGGTTAAATCACCTTTTCAGGAATTGTGGAATCGTTCTTTCTCAAATGGTATTTACGTCGGTGGACATCCAATGACAGGTAAAGAAGTAAGCGGTTATCAAAATTCAGATCCAACCTTATTTGAGAATGCTGTTTACATTCTATCTGATACCGAATCAAAAAATCAGAAAATAAATCCGCTATTAGATATAATAAACTTATTAGGGTCTCGGATAATTTTTCTGAATTCTAAAGTACACGATATTGTTGTTGCATCAGTAAGTCATCTTCCACAATTAATTGCAGTATCTTTAATAAACTCCGCAAGTTTGAAAGAGAACGATATAAACTTTTTCGATTTTGCAGCCGGCGGATTCAGGGACATGACAAGAATTGCATCAAGTGATTTTGAAATCTGGAAATCAGTTTTCGGATATAATAAGAAAAACATTGTATATGCAATCGACAATTTCATAAATGATCTGCAAAACATGAAAAAAATTATTGCATCAGGAGATTCTAATTCAACACAGAAAAAATTTGAAAGTGCTCGAATCAAACGCGATGAAATACCCAGGAATACAAAAGGTTTTATTACTTCCCTGTTCGATATTTTCGTTTATGTAAAGGATGAGCCGGGTGTACTTGCAAAATTAACTTCACTTTTATACCAGAAAGGAATTAATATCAAGGATCTTGAACTGTTGAAAGTTCGCGAAGGGACTGGCGGAACATTCAGAATTGCATTCGAAAGTGAATTAATATCGAAAGAAGCCAAAAAAGTATTAACCGAGAACGGATTCAAGGTTAACTGAAATAATAGTATAAATCCAACCTAATTGTTATTTTTACGCCGCAAAATTAGAAATTATGGAGAATTTTTATGTCAACAACTTCCGATTTCAGAACCGGAATGGTACTAAGATGGAATAATGAATTGTGGACAATTGTAGAGTTTCAACATGTTAATCCGGGAAACTGGCGAGCATTCGTAAGAACAAAATTGAAAAATATGAAGACGGGAAAAGTTGTTGAAAACAGGTTCCGTTCTGGTGAAGCTGTTGATGATGTACGCGTTGAAAGGCATCAGTATCAATACCTTTACCGCGATGGCGCCGATTTTGTTTTAATGCACAATGAAACATACGAGCAAATAAATATTTCACCTGAATTAATTGGTGAAGGTCAGCAGTTTCTAAAAGAAAATACCAATATCGATCTGCTTCTTGATGGAACACAAATTGTTGCTGTAGAATTACCATTATTTGTTAATTTAAGAGTAACCTATACTGAGCCGGGCGTTAAGGGAGATACGGCTACAAATACTTTAAAGCCGGCAAAACTTGAAACCGGCGCTACAGTAAATGTCCCACTCTTTGTTAATGAAGGTGACTTATTAAAGATTGATACACGAACCGGTGAGTATGTTGAACGTGTAAAAGAATAATTTTGGATGATACATAAATTAGAAATTCTTGCTCATGATCTTGCTCTTGCTCATGATCTTGCTCTTCATCTTGCTCTTGCTCATGATCTAATATCCACTCATTGCAATATATATTTAAGAGCAGCGTCGGCACATCTTTCACCATCAATCGCTGCAGAAACGATTCCTCCGGCATAACCGGCACCTTCTCCAGCCGGGAAGAGTCCATTCAATTCGATGTGCATTAGTGTGCTGTTGTCCCGAGGAATTCTTATTGGTGAACTTGTTCTGGTTTCGGCAGCAAGAATCTGTCCTTCATCAGTTAAGTAACCCTTCATTTTGTTATTGAATTGCAACAAGGATTTTTTCAATCCAGTAACAATATTATGCGGTAATAATTCATGTAAAGGTGAACTGATTGTCCCCGGTATATAAGATGTATCCGGCAGTGAATTAGAAATTTTTTCATTAACAAAATCTGTAATTCTTTGAGCCGGTGCTTGTTGTGTTTTACCACCTTCTTCGAATGCAATTTTTTCAACATGCTTCTGATATTCCAGTCCGGCAAATACACCATAACGTTCAAATTCACACCAATCTTTCTCATCTATTGAGACTACCAGCCCGGAGTTCGCAAATGGTGAATCGCGTCTTGATACGCTCATTCCGTTTAATACAAGTTCTCCGGGCGATGTTGATGCCGGAATAATTATTCCGCCCGGACACATACAGAAGGAGTAAACACCTTTGTCATTTACCTGACATGCGAGGTTATAACTTGAAGCTGGGAGGTTTACATCTCTCACTTTAGAGTGATATTGAATTTCATCAATCAATGATTGCGGATGTTCTATACGGACACCCATTGCAAAAGGTTTGGCTTCAAGTTTTATATTTCTTTTGTTAAGAAGATAATAAATATCACGTGCAGAATGACCTACAGCAAGAATTACAGCATCAGCAAGGATTTCCTGATTACTATTTACAATTACGCCACGTAAAGAATTATTAGAAATTACAAGATCCGTCACTTTTGAATTGAAGTGAATTTCGCCACCACACTTAAGAACAGTTTCGCGAATTGAAGCTACAACTTTGGGCAGATTGTTAGAACCGATATGCGGATGAGCATCAATTAATATTTCTTGTTGTGCCCCATGCTGAACAAGTAATGTAAGAATTTTATTTACATCACCTCGTTTTGTAGAGCGAGTATAAAGTTTACCATCGCTGTAAGTCCCCGCTCCACCCTCGCCAAAGCAATAATTCGAATCAGGGTTGACAATTCCTTCCTGTTGAATTGAACGCAAATCCCTCCGCCGGGATTGTACATCCTTTCCTCTTTCAAAAATTACCGGCTTAATACCCAGCTCTATTAAGCGTAAAGCTGCGAACATACCGGCGGGACCGAATCCAACTATAATTATTTTTTTATCAGAGTTAACCGGTCTGAATTCAACTCTATTGTAAATATCCTTTGGCTTTTCATTTACATAGACTATTACCTTTACCCGGTAAACCGGATTTTTACTTCTTGCATCAACCGATCTGCGAATTGTTTGAACTGCAGAAATCTCTTCATCAGCTAACTGTAACTTATGGGCTGTTGAAGAATGAAGATAGTTGTAATCGTTAATAAATTTAGGTGGGATTACTAATTCTATTTCTTTTTTCATATTGTCCTCTGTTGGGAGGAAGAAAGTCAATTGAGAATTGAGAATTGAAAATGGAGAATTAATTCTCTTTTAATTTTTTTATGATTGAGATCAATAGTCTGATCAATTCTACACAATCACTGATTAAACTTACAAATTCTTTTTCATTTATTATGGCAGATTCTTTTAATAATTTTAACCAGTATTCTGTTTCTCTAGCTTCTTTTAATGCAATTGAAAGCTTATTTATAAAATCTCTCTTTGAAGCTGCTTCCTGGGATTCTGCTACATTTGCACCAATTGAAGTCCCGCTATTTAATAATTGTTTAAAAATGTCATTTAAGTAAAATTCATTTTTGATGTGCATCATATAGAATTTTATTATTCTAACACCGAATCTAAAACTCTTTTCAAGGATTGGATTTCCATATTCAATATTTTTTTCAAATACTTTCATTTAATTCTCAATTCGCCATTCTCAATTGTCAATTAATACATCGCCCTGATCACTCCCCCGTCAACTGCAATGGTTGAACCGGTAATAAATCCAGCTTGTTCTGAAGCAAGATAAACAACGAGCGATCCAACTTCATCCGGACGTGCGAGCCGTTTCATCGGAACATCGTTTGCCATAGAGGCAAGCACATGTTCATGAGAATCGCCGCTTAACTTTGCTCTGTTAACTGCAAGTTCATACAACCGTGCTGTAAGTGTATAACCCGGTGCAACATTATTAACTGTAATATTGTACTTACCTACCTGGTTACTAATAGTCTTAGCCCATGCAGTAACAGCACTTCTAAGTGAATTCGAAAGGATAAGATTATCAACCGGTTGTTTTACTGATAATGATGTAATGTTAATTATCCTTCCCCAGTTTTTAGATTTCATACCCGGAAGAACTAATTTGGTAAATCTAATTGCACTCATTAATATCTGATCAAAAGCGTCCTGCCAGTTATTATCGGATAAATCTTCAAAAAAGCCCGGGATAGGACCGCCGCAATTATTTACAAGTATGTCAATATCACCATAGTTTTTTGTTACTATATTAACAGTATTTTCAATATCGGCAATTTTGTCAATATCGCAGACAACCCAAAGCGGTTCCTGGGAATAAAGGGATTTAATTTCCTGAGCTGCTTTAATAAGATTGTCTTTATTTCTGGAACAGATAGCAACTTTACAACCTTCTTTAATAAACAATTCTGCTGTTGCTCTTCCAATTCCAAGACTTGCAGCAGTTATTAAAACAGTTTTACCTTTAAGATGTAATTCCATAAATCACCTCAAAGCAAGTTTATTATATTAGCAATTCCCTCTCTTATCATCATTACTGCATAAGCAGCAAGAAAGAGAGAAGCAATTTTAGCGAATGCTTTCGATCCGCCTTCGCCTAAAGCTTTTGTTAACCATTTAGCATTTACAAGAATTAACACTATGATTATAAAATTTGCCAGCATTGCAGTAATGGTGGGGAAAAAACCATATTTATCATTTAGAATTAATATGGTAGTTAATGCAGCGGGACCCATTATTAAAGGAATTCCTAAAGGGACAATACCAATATTTGTATGAGGATTTCTCCTGTTTTCTGATGACGATAAAATATCGTTAATACTAAGTATTAGAAGTACAAGTCCACCTGCTATTCTAAAATCGTTAATTGTAATTCCAAGAAATCTTAAGACAGCTTTACCTGCAAACAGAAAACCAAGTGCAACTATAAAAGCGGTAAGACAAGCTTCATAAATTAATTTCCTTCTTTGAAAATGAGAGATTCCTTCTGTAAATCCAAGAAAAACTGGTGTTGTTCCGATAATATCGATAGCAACAAATAGAGGAATAAATGTGAGTAAGAATAGATTAAAGTCCATAAATACTTATCAGGTTAAATGATTGATATAAAATAAGATTTTATACAATAAAAAAAATGCCGGTATAAGCCGGCATTCCGAAATTAAGTTTAGATTTATTTAGAGCTTGCGGCTTTTAATGAAGATAGCTCCTCGCCTACTATCTGCTGTGTATCTAAGGCAATAACAAGTTCTTCATTTGTAGGAATTCTCACTACTTTTACTTTAGAATCCGGTGTAGAAATTACTGTTTCACCTTTAACATTTTCATTTTTTGACTGATCAATTTTGATTCCCAGGTATTCCATGTTAGCACAAACATCCTGTCTAACTTTTATTGAGTTTTCACCAATACCGCCGGTAAATACAAGAGCATCCAGTCCGCCCATAGCAGCCGTGTAACTTCCGATATATTTTTTTATTCTATAAGTAAAAACATCAAAAGCATATTTAGCTTTTTTATTTCCTTCTGCAACAGCTTCTTCAATTTCCCGCATGTCGCTGCTTTCACCGCTTATTCCAATTAATCCGCTGTGCTTATTTAATAATGTATTTGCTTCTGATAATGATAATCCTTCTTTAGCCATTATATAGAGGATAACGGAGGGATCCATATCACCGCTTCTTGTACCCATTATTAATCCTTCCAGTGGAGTAAACCCCATGGTAGTATCGATTGAATGTCCGCGATCAATTGCTGCCATACTGCAGCCATTACCTAAATGTGCGGTGATAATTTTTAATTCTTCGTATGGACGGTCGAGCATAATTGATGCGCGTTGAGATACATATCGATGTGATGTACCGTGAAATCCATAACGTCGTATTTTCTACTTTTTATATAGTTCGTATGGAATTCCATAAAGAAAAGCATGAGGCGGCATCTTTACATGGAATGATGTATCGAATACACCGACCTGTGGCGTATTTGGTAAATGTTCCTTTGTTGCCTGAATACCTTTAATGTTAGGCGGATTATGAAGAGGTGCAAGCTCAATATTATCTTTCAATGCCTTCATTACCTGATCAGTAATCAGAACGGAACCAGAGAATGTTTCTCCACCGTGAACAACACGATGCCCGACTGCATCAATCTCACTTTTATCTTTTATAACACCATGATTTGGACTAAGGAGCACAGCAATAACATATTCAATAGCAATCGAATGATCTAATATTTCACCGACAATTTTTATTTTCTCTTTATCGAGCGGCTGATGAGTAAGAACAGCGCTCGACATACCAATTCTTTCAACCATACCTTTAGCAAGTGCTGTCTTTGCAACTGTATCAATAAACTGATATTTAATTGACGAACTTCCGCAATTCAAGACTAAGACTTTCATTTCTTCCTCAAATTTTAATGAACTATTGTGCCATCAGCATCATACTTAAAAAATCCTTCTCCGGTTTTCTTACCAAGTTTTCTTTCCCGTACAAGTTTACGAAGAATTGGGCTTGGTCTATACCTTGGTTCACCCAGAGTATCCCATAAAGTTTGCATCCATGCAAGAACTTCATCCAGTCCCATAGAATCTGCCATTTCAAGAGGACCGGTTTTAAAATTATAACCTAATTTCATTGCTGTATCAATATCCTCGGCAGTTGCAATTCCTTCAAGCAATATATGCATAGCTTCATTGAGCAGTGGAACAATTGCGCGTGTTGTAATAAATCCGGGATATTCATAAACAGGTATAGCTTTCTTGCCAATCTTGGAAGCAAATTTCTTAATTATTTCAACGGTCTTATCGGATGTTTCAAGAGCTCTTACAAGTTCAACGAGAGGAACTTTAGGAACAGGATTTAGAAAATGCATACCGATAATTTTGTCTTTACGATTTGTAACTTCGGCAATTTTTGTAAGACTTAATGTAGAAGTGTTGGAGATAAATATAGTATTCGGGCGTGCAATTTTATCGAGCGACTTAAAGATTTTCATCTTAAGATCATAATTCTCATCAACAGCTTCAATAATTAGTTCGCATTCTGCTACGTCTGCAATTTCCACTGTCCATTTAATTCTGCTTAGTATAGATTTCATTTCGCTCTGCGTCATAGACCATCTCGAAATCTCTCTTTCCATACTTGTACTTAAATTTTCCTGGGACCTTTTTATATGCTCTTCATCCACTTCAACTATAAGAACATCAAGTCCGGCAGATGCAATAGTTTGAGCAATCCCTTGCCCCATTAAACCTCCGCCAATAATAGCTACGTAATCAATCCGCTCTGTTTCATCTACTCTTTGAACACTTCCAAGTAAATCCTCTAATTTTAATTTCTCTTCCGGCATTTTTTTCTCTCTATTTCTTTTTTAATGTTTTCTGCTTGTAAAAATATCCAAATCCCTAAATAGAATCATTGAATTGGACAAATATTATACCACTATAAAAAACCCGTTTAAGACCATTTTCAAAATGATTGTGAAGTAAAATTACTATAAATAGTAATAATAAAAGCCATATTTGAGAATAGGAGTCGGCTAATCTATAAGAAATTTCTTTCTACAACAATATTTTCTTTATTCTTGCTCTGTTTATAAAAGCAATTAAGCAAGTTTGGTTTACTATTTATATTTTTTGATTGAGAGAATTAATTGATTCAATTAGTCGGATTAAAATAATTGACACCACATGATATACTAAATAATTTTTTTGGATATAAAGAATTTCGTCCGGGTCAGGAAGAAATAATCACTTCAATAATAAATGGCAAAAATGTATTGGCAGTATTACCGACCGGCGGCGGTAAATCGATTTGCTATCAGATTCCAGCACTTATATCTAATTCATTTAGCGTTGTTATATCACCATTAATTGCATTAATGAAAGATCAGGTTGATTCGGTCAATTCAAATCATAAAGTTGCTGCATTTATTAACAGCTCCCTAGATTATAGAGAAACAAATAATATTATTGCCGAAATATCAAACGGTAAATTGAAACTTTTATACGTATCGCCAGAAAAATTAAATAATATTCAATTCTGCGAGTCGATTAAAAACTTAACACCAACTTACCTTTTTATTGATGAAGCACATTGTATTAGCGAATGGGGCCATAGTTTCAGACCAAGCTACAGAAAAATTAAATCCTTTGCAGATTTAATAGGATTCAAATCAATCTCCGCTTTTACAGCAACTGCAACATTAGATGTTAGGAATGACATTATTGCACAGCTCGGGATGAATGAACCTGAAATATTTGTTAAAGGATTTGAGAGAGAGAATCTTAACCTGAATGTAATTAAAACAAAAAATAAAAAAGAAAAAATTTACGACTTAATTAAACAGAATCAATTACCGGGAATAATTTATACGGCAACAAGAAAATCCTCTGAGGAAGTAGCTGAATTTCTTAGATTAAAGGGAATTGAAGCAGTTTATTATCACGCCGGAATAGCATCTGAACTAAGGAAAATTATTCAGGATGATTTTCAGAGGAACAGGGTAAAATTAATTGTAGCAACAAATGCTTTCGGAATGGGAATAGATAAAAGTGATATTAGAACGCTTGTGCATTATCAATTACCCGCTAATATAGAGAATTATTACCAGGAAATTGGAAGAGCCGGACGAGACGGGTTAGACTCCAATGTTTACCTTCTGTATGATGACAATGATAAAATGATTCAGGAATATTTTATTAAAAATTCTTATCCAACAAGAGAACAAATTGAAATTGTATATAATGCTATTTGCGATTACTCATCAATTGCACTGGGGAACAGTTATACTAAAGAGATTTCACTTGACAACAATTTAAGTTCTTTTCTGGAATCAAAAGGTGTTACAAAAGGACTGATGGATTCATCTATAAAAATTCTTTCCGATTCCGGTTACCTGTTACAGTCGGTTGATAATAAGAAGCATAGTGTTCAATCACTATTCGAACCAAAATATTTACTGAACTATATCAAGAAGTTAGAGAATAACGATGCAAAGGATTTGCTGCTTATCCTGACACGTGAATATGGAAGAACATTTTTTACATCGCGCACTTTTTTAGATTTATCGCGCCTTTCTAATCTACTTGATGAAAGTATTGAGAGTATTATCGGAATTTTAACAACATTAAGTTTATCCGGCATAATTAAATATGATATTCCTTCTATGTTTCCAGCAGTCAAATTGATTGGGACCAGGATTAAAATTGATGATCTAAAATTGAATTATGAAAGGACAAAAAATCTTGTAGAAAATAGCCGTAAAAAGCTCGAGTTGATGATTCAATTTATTGATACAAACAAATGCAGATTTAAATATATTCTGGAATACTTCGGGCAAATGAATAATGATTATAAATGCGGTAAATGTGATGTCTGTTCCGGTACTTTCTTACAAGGGAATTATTCAGAATTTATTGAGCAGCACATAATCGATTTATTGAAAGAATCAAATATCACTTATTCAAAAAGTACAATGGTTAGTATTCTATCCGGCAAATCATATGAGTACAAACATCTTGCTGCTTTCGGTTCGTGCAATAACTTCTCTAAAAAAGAAATTGAAAATGTTATCAGCAAACTCAAAGAACAAAAAAAAATCTTTTCAAATAAAGGATTAATTGAGTTAGCAGCTGAAGAACCTTGCGAAACCGATTTGATAAGCAAGTCTAATTTAGATTTTGAAAATGAACTTCAGTTATTTAACATGTTAAGGCAGATTAGAAAAGAAGCATCATCAAGATATAATCAACCGGTTCAATTAATTTGCGCAGATGAAATATTACTCAGGATTGTAAAAAAAAGACCGGTAACAATATCGGAGTTACTTGAGATTGAAGGATTTAATCAGAGGATGTTTAACAAAATTGGCGAGCAGATCTTAGCGACAATCAAAGAAAGCCATTCCGATTCCTCTTTTAAAGAATTGATCAGGATGAAAAAACTACCCGAAAATATTCTGCCTACTCTAGAACTGATTAGAAAGAGATATTCACTTGAAGACATTTGTAAATTGACTAATCTCTCAGATACATTATTATCCTTGCAGATTGAAACCTTATTAGCTGCGATTCCGAACCTGGAGGTAGATTATCTTTTTGACAAAGATCAGTTAAGCGAAATAAATTCACAAATTAATGAGGGGATAACCGATATAAAAAAATTGAAGGAAGCATTAAAAAATAGAATTAGTTATTCGCTA
>JAGVBL010000207.1 GCA_020059785.1 Ignavibacteriales bacterium
ACAGAAGCGCAAAGATTGCTATAATTAAAGTTAATTTAGTTTTTTTCATTTTTTATTTTCCTCACTCTATAATACTTATCAATTTTAATAACCCGGGTTTTGAACCAGATTTGGATTAGCGTTCAAATCATTAACTGGAATTGGATACAAGTCTCTAAAAGCAGAAGTTTGAATTCCATTTTTAACTTTACCTTTCCATTCCCAAACGTATGTACCGCTTGTAAATTGGCCAAAACGAACCAGGTCGGTTCTTCTGTGACCTTCCCAATATAATTCTCTTGCTCTTTCATCAAGAATAAAATTAAGTGTAAGATCTGCTTGTTGAATATTACCAGATGCATTACCGTAAGCACGCTGTCTTAGAGCATTAATATAGTTTACAGCAGTTGCAATACTTCCGCCTGAACCACCTCTTAAAACTGCCTCAGCATACATTAAATATGCATCCCCTAATCTGAATAATGGAAAATCAGAACTTACAAATGTAGGATGAGCATTAGGAGCTGCAGCCCCGGTTGAAGTAACGTTTTTGAATTTTGTAACACCAATTCCATGAGTGAAAGTACCAACATTGGTAATTTCCCATTGCCAGCTTGATTTATCGAAGAAGAACATTCCTCTTTTATCCGGACCTTTGAATTGAGTAGTGTTATTAAAATCACTTTCTTTGATATTGAATTTAGCAACAAAGTCTTTAATGGTTCTAATACCACCCCAACCGCCATCAATTCCATATAATGGCATACCGCCGCCATTTGATGCATGGAGTAGGAAAGTCATTCCGCCATATTGCTGAGTGTTTTGTCCGTCGAAGGCAATTGGGAAAACGATTTCGGGACTAAGGTTGTTATCTGCACTGAATAGTCTTTCGTAATTATTATCCAGTGTATAACCGGCATTAATAACTCTGTTAAGATATGTAAGTGCATCAGTATATCTTTCTGTACCGGTATAAACTTTTGCATTTAAATACAATTTTGCAAGTAGGAACCATGCAGCGCCTCTATCTGCTCTTGCATATTCGTTTTGTTTTGGTGCCACAAGTTCATTTTCAATTTCTTTTAGTTCTTTTTCGATATAATTAAATAATTCTGTACGGGTTATTCTTTTGGGGAAGAATGCACCGGGTTTATTTTCTTCTGTTACAAATGGTGTGTTTCCAAACATATCAACTGCGTGCCAGTAAGAGAGCGCACGTAAAAAACGGGCTTCTGCTTTAAATGCTTTTAAGTCGGTTAAAAATGTACCTGATGCAGAGCCAACTTTGTCATTTACATTTCTTATAAATTCGTTACAGATTGTTATTGTATAGAATATTCTCGAATAGAGTGCGGTCAGGAACACATCATTAGGAGCCCAGGTCTGCCAGTGAAAATCTTTTATTGTTGCGTCATCCCATGCAATAATAGCTTCGTCAGTTGAAAGTTCTTGTAATCCCCAGTATTGACGAAGGTAGTTACCGAAGTTTTCATCAATTCCCTGGATGTCCGGACTTCCGCCACCGCCACCGGTTTGTCCGCTTATTGCATAACTTGCATATAATTTGGCAAGTGCCTTTTTATATGCAGCTTGATCCTTAAATACATTATTAAGAGTATTTACGTTTGGATCTATCGGCTCAACATTCAAATCTTTAACACAAGAGGTAAAGATGAATGCAGAGATAAGTAATAACATTGTTAAAAAAGATATTTTTTTCATTTTTATTTTCCTTCTCAAATATTAGTAATTAAGACTAATTGACAACATGAATGTACGTGGTCGTGGATAAATATTGTTATCTATTCCATTATCAACTTCAGGATCTAATCCGGTATATTTTGTAATTGTAAATACATTCTGTACAGATAATCCGATACGTCCGCTTGTATTATTACCGAATAATGAAGTGAAATTGTAACCAAGGCTGATGTAATCTAACTTAAAGTAAGATGCATTTTCAAGGTAAAAACTAGACCAATATTGTGCTGTCATAAAATCAGTCTTTCTTACATCGGTTAAAATATTAGATAGGAATCCGCTTTGATTGTAAACCTGTTGATATAATGCTCTGTTGGATGCATTATTATTATAAACATAATTACCTAAACTAATTCTACCTGAGAAGCTAAGATCAAATTCATTATAATTTACTTTTGATGAAACTCCTATCAGATAATCCGGGTCCGGTGATTCGAAATAATATTTATTTAATTCATTACCGGCTACGTTGCCTCCTTTACCGCTTTTATCAACATACAATCCTTCAATTGGTTTGCCGTTTGTGCCGTATACCTGATTGAATAAGAAGAATATTCTTGCCGGCATTCCAACAATAAATTTTTGAACATTGTTACCAACACCACCGGAAATTCCACCGGTATTTACACCGGTATATGAAGGATCATCAACCAATGTTAATTTTGTTATCTTGTTTTCATTGTATGTAAGGTTAACTCCAAATTCCCATGAATAATCCGGTTCTAAAATTGGAGTTACATTTAACCCTAATTCAAAACCTTTGTTTTCCATTGAACCTACGTTGGTTAGTAGGAAGTTAGAGAAGTTACTACCAACCGGTATAGGGATGTTGTTTAATAAATCGTCCGAAGTGTTCTTGTAGATATCAAAAGTACCGGAAATTCTTTTGTTAAGAATTGTAAAATCTAATCCGGCATTTATAGAAGTTACTGTTTCCCATTTCAAATTTGCATCGTATGCATCTGGGCGTAAAGTAGGATAAAAAGTATTACCAAATTGATAATATGCTCCAGCAGTGCTGGCAGTATATGTCGGAATGTAAGGATAATAATTACCGCCAACATCCTGTTGACCGGCTTTGCCCCAACTGACACGGAGTTTAAGTTCATTTAGAAAATCTGATTTACCGATTATCGGCTCTTCGGTTAATTTCCATGCAAATGCAACTGCCGGGAATAAGCCCCATCTATTGTCTTCAGAAAATCTTGAAGAACCATCATCTCTTACTGTTACAGTTAAAAGATATCTATCCAGTAAAGTATAGTTCATTCTGCCAAAGAAAGAGATAAGGAAATATTCATTTTTGTAAGGAGTAACTTTTGGACTTTGAAATATCCAGGAAGAATTAGAATTCAAACCTTCATTATAAAAATGCTGGTATGAATAACCACCTGTAAGATCAAATTTGTTTACTCCCAAATCTAATTTATAATTTAGATAGAAGTCTAATAAACTATTTGTTTTTGTTTGACGGTATGCAACAAGTTGTCTTTCGGGTTCTCTATACGACCAGGATGCTAATGTATTGGTTCTATCCTGACCAATTGTTTTATAGTAATCGTAACCGACATTTAATGTTGCTTTCAAGTCCGGGATGTAAGGAACTTTATAATCTAACTTAGCACCCAATAAATATCTTTTAGCTGAAGAAGTGTTTTCGCGGAATTCCAAACGTGCAACCGGATTATGTGTAGCAATATTGTTTGGTACACCGTTTAGTTTATCATTGGCGCTAATTTCTGTCCATGCCGTATAACCACCAAATCTTGTATTACCGTTTTTAATCGGTTGTGTCGGGTCAAATTCAACTGCCGAACCAATAGCATCGTTATTGGAAAAATTATTATTGATTAATGAAGCTGTCGCTGTTAAATCTAATGTTAAATCCCCATTCAGCATTGATGGTGTCATTGCAAAGGATAAATTCTTTCTATCGATAGAATTATATTTTAGAATTCCACCTTGATATAAATATCCCAACGACAATCGATAAGGAATAGATGCAATAGCATGGCTGAAACTTAAATTATGCTCTGTTGTTGGGGCTGTCTGATAGATTTCCTTCTGCCAATCTGTATTTGCATTACCCAATCTGGTTAATGCTGCATTTGTTAAATCGTAATTTGCTACACGGTCAGCAATCAAATCCCTAAATTCATCTCCAGTAAAAACAGAGAGCAATTTAGCAGGTGTTGCAAGCGAGAAGTTGCCGCTATAATTGATCATTAATTTAGCTACAGCAAGATCTTTAACCAACAAAATTCCCTTCTTAGTTTTTACGATTATAACACCGTTAGAAGCTCTCGATCCGTATATAGCCGTAGCAGAGGCATCTTTCAAAATTGTAATTGATTCAATATCATTTGGATTTAGTGAAGTAAGAGGATTTGCCATACCAGAGATTCCGGCACTCTCCAATGGAATATTGTCTATTACAATCAAAGGATCATTATTACCCTGAATTGAAGAACCCCCGCGAATACGAATTTTAGTTCCGGCACCGGCAGCTCCACCCAATGTGTTTGCTATAACACCGGGGGCTTTTCCTATCAACAACTCTTGAGGTGATGTTATAGTTCCTTTACTAAAATCTTTAGCCGAGATTGCAGTAACTGATCCTGTTGCATCTGCTTTTTTAACTTCACCGTAACCTATTCCAACTACAAGGACTTCTTTTAGTTGTGTTACATCAACCTTAAGTGATATGTTTAAATAGGTTTGATCCAATACTTGCACTTCTTCGCTAAAGTAACCCACATAGGAAATTACTAATATGGCACCGGGTCTTACTTTCAATCTAAATTCGCCGTTGACATCAGTGGCTGTTCCATTTGTGGTTCCTTTTTCTAAAACATTCGCACCGATTAATTCGGTTCTATCATCAGCACTTATTACTTTACCACGAATTTCCAGCTCTTGGGCAAAAATTAATGAGCCGGTTTGCATCATTAAAAAGAACAAGACAAATAAAAAGCTCTTTGCAATTTTAATTGAGTCTTGTCTAATAATCTTCGTGGATAATATGCGATTACTGCTAGTCGTTAAACCTATTGTGGTCATTATTTTACTACAATAATTAACCAGTAGGTTCACATGGTTGGGTTTTGTCATATTTTTCCTCGTTTATTATAGTGGTTAAATCAGTTAATTTAACAAACATTTCTTAGGTACCGGTAATCTATTATGTATCGGTTGGTCTCCCGGCAATAATATTTCAGAATTAATTGAATTGAAGTTATGTTTAAAAATTGAATGTTCCATCACTTTATATATACTCTCCGGTAAATAGAATCCAGCCGGAAATTGAAGATATCTATAGAATCTGGTTGCGATATATGAAACATAATTATAAATGGTAATTAAATAATATGATTTATAAGTGAAAAACATATTAGGTAGCGCTAACTTTGAAGATTTTAACAACTGGCTGATTATAATTGTGGTGAGAAAACCTGGAACTAATACAGTATAAAACTGTTTTGTCATAAACAAATTTTCAATACTCTTCATTACGGATGAGGATTAATCCGCAATAGAAAAATTATACTTTGTGGTCAGTTAATGCCCATGGAAATTTACTAAAACATATATCAAAAAATCAATAATTATTATATTTTATTATTAACGAATATTCTTCTACTTTTGGTAAAACTTATTCTATTTTTATTTATTCCCTTACCATATCATTGAACAAATTATTGAAGGAATTTCATAAATTTTGATGTGGAATCTGCTCCAAAAATAAATTTTCTTATTAAGAATATTTTAAAAAATGATTATTGATGAAATCTAAACAGGTTACATTAAATGATATTGCAAAAAAGTTAGGCGTCTCTATAATCACGGTATCAAAAGCTTTAAGAGGACATCCGGATATTTCTGCTGCTACTGCAACATTAATAAAAAGAACTGCAGATGAGCTTGGATACTTACCTAACTTTATGGCGCGTAACCTTGCCTCCAGAAAGTCCAGATCAATTGGTGTTGTCCTTCCTCAAATTGCTCATCATTTCTTCAGTACAATTATGGATTATATTTATGATTATGCAACTCTGCATAACTACCAGGTTTTTCTTACTGTATCCCAGGAAAATGCAGAGATGCAGAAGAAACAGATTCAAACACTTTTATCGATGAGAGTTGATGGATTAATAGTATCTATTTCTCAGGATACTTCCAGTTTCGAAATTTTCGAGAACGCATTGAAGCAGCAAATTCCCATCGTCTTTATGGATCGGATCCCCGATATTTCAAATTGTAATACTGTTACAGTTGATGATAAGGGCGGTGCTTATAGAGCCACCGAACACGCAATTAATCTTGGTTATCGTAATATTGCACAGTTTGCCGGATACTCTAATATTAACATTGGAAGAGAAAGAATTACTGGATTTAAACAAGCTTTAATTGATAATGGAATTGAAGTTAATAACGATTGGATAATTGAAGGTGATTATGAAGAAAAACATGGTTACGATTCTTTTATGAAATTGTACAAAGAAAATAATATGCCCGATTTAATACTTGCAGTTACTTTTCCTGTTGCAATTGGTATTTATACTGCTGCAAAAGAAGTTGGAATGAGAATACCAGACGACATCGATTTGGTCTGTTTCGGTAATTCACCGGTTCAGGAATTTTTATCTCCTCCACTTAGTTGTATTAATCAGCCAACCGACCGGCTTGCTAAAAAATCCGTTGATCTATTGCTCGAAAATATAGATAACCCCGAGAACTTTAATTATCAACAAATTATTGTTGATACGGAGTTAATTTTACGGGGCACTTGTATTAAATACAACAAACGCTAATTTCTTCATTAACTAAAACTCCAGAATACAGACTATGACCTTAAAAGACAAAGCTGAATCACAAATTAATTCTCTTAAAGATTCTATTAATTTTTCAGGTTATAATACTGACAGAATAGTTACAAGAGAATACAACCATGAATTTAATGCAATTGATGGAAAGCAAAGAGTTAAAGTTCAGATTTTTTTTGGCAAAAAGGGATTAAAAAAATTATTCAGGGGGATATAAACTCAACCTTATACAAAACAATTAGTAACCTTACAAGTGAGCAGCAATCGCTGGATTTAATTGATACAAATATAATAGAACCCGATGAATATATCGGTTCCGATGAAGTTGGTAAAGGCGATTTCTTTGGTCCCCTTGTAGTTGCTGCAGTTTATGTAAATAACAGTTCTAAATTAGCTTTAACTAAAATTGGAATCCGGGATAGCAAAGACATTTCAGATCCGCAAATAAAATTATTTGCAAAAGAAATAAAGTCCGTTATTAAAAATGATTTCGAAATTGTGAAAATTAATCCCGATAAATACAATGAGTTATATAGTAAATTTAAGAACCTCAACAAATTATTAGATTGGGCACACTCTAAAGCAATAGAAAATTTGATCGATAATAGAGAGTGTAAATATGTAATTACAGATAAATTCGGTAAAAAAGATCTTAACTTAGTTTCGAAGTATCCCGATATAAATTTCGTTTTAGAAACTAAGGCAGAAAAATATATTGGTGTTGCAGCCGCTTCAATTCTTGCAAGGGCTTCCTTTCTGGAATGGTTCGATTCTCAACTAAAGAAAGGTTTTAAATTACCCAAGGGAGCTTCCGGACAGGTTGAAGATTATGCTAAAATATTAATTAAAAAAATTGACCGCGCTAAACTAAAAACTTTAGCCAAGCTTCATTTTAAAACGTATTCAAAAATAAATAGTGACTGATTTCGAATAAAAATTAATACAAATAAAAGAGGATTAAAATAGTGTCACAATCAAAAATTAAAAGGATAGGAATTCTAACAGGTGGTGGTGATTGTCCCGGCTTAAATGCAGTAATTAGAGGTGTTGCAAAACCGGCTCATGATCATGGATTGAGTGTGCTTGGAATACTGGACGGGTTTGAAGGTCTTGTGGAAGGCAAAGCAATTGAATTGTATAACAGGGACGTATCGGGAATTATAGCAAAAGGCGGAACAATTTTAGGTTCATCGAATAAGGGGGATCCGTTTCACTGGCCCGAAGAAATTAATGGCAAAATTAAAATAATGGATAGGTCTAAAGATGCATTGAAAAATTATCAGGCATGGGATCTTGATGCTCTTGTTGCTATCGGTGGCGATGGAACTATGCATATTGCAAATTATCTTAGCAATATGGGGATGAATATAGTTGGTGTTCCAAAAACAATTGATAACGACCTTGAAGCAACTGATCAAACATTCGGACATGATTCGGCAGTTTTTGTTGTAACCGAAGCATTGGACAGGCTTCACACTACTGCTTCTGCTCATCACCGAATAATGGTTTGCGAAGTAATGGGAAGGTACGCCGGATGGATTGCACTCAACGGAGGTTTAGCCGGAGGTGCTGATATTATTTTGATTCCGGAAATTCCATTTGATTGGAATGTTATTTATGATCACGTTCTTCGTAGAAACATGAAGGGTAAAAGATTCAGTATTGTATGCGTCGCAGAAGGTGCAAAACCTAAAAACGGGGGACTTGTAACAAAAGGAAAAGACATAAAAAGAACCGATCCGGTTCAGCTTGGTGGAATTGGAGAAGTTGTTGCAAAAAAAATAAGTGAAAACACTGGATTGGAGACAAGATACACTGTACTTGGACATTTGCAGCGCGGCGGTAGTCCTACTCCATATGATAGAATTTTATCAACTAAGTTCGGAACAAATGCTATTCAATTAGTTATTAAAAGAAAATTCGGTAGGATGGTTGCATTAAAAGGTTCTGAAATTAAAAGCGTCCGAATTGTTGATGCCATTTCACATCAAAAATTGGTTAAACCGAATGATCAGGGCGTATTAGCCGCAAGTGCCGTTGGAGTAAGCTTCGGTACTGAAAAATTATAAGTCAGCTTGTTTGGAGAGTGGAATATTACTATTTTTGTGCGCCAATTTAATGTTTGTTTCTTTGAATTTGGCATTTTGTTATTAAAATTGGGGTCGTAGTTCAGTTGGTTAGAACGCCTGCCTGTCACGCAGGAGGTCGCGAGTTCGAGTCTCGTCGGCCCCGCTAAAAAGCTCAGATAAAATTCTGGGCTTTTTTTATTTATAGAGCAGTAGTTCGTTTATATTTTAATCTCTATTAAAATCAATAAGTTCTACATAGGTATTGCTGATAATTTTAAATGGTGAATCGAACAGCACAACTTGGAATAGGTTAGATTTACCAAATGCGGCACCGGTTCTATTAATATCAGACTTATTAATTCAATTCTATCATCACTACTGATTTTGATGGGACTTTTATACCAACCGAATTACCATTTACATTATAGTTGTTGAAATCCAAGCTTACTACAGAATCTGGTTTTTCGAACGTGTTGTATGAATTTATTTTTGACGCTGTTAATAAT
>JAGVBL010000414.1 GCA_020059785.1 Ignavibacteriales bacterium
CTTGAATTTTCCAGATAAGCATAAAACTTAATACGCACTCCATGATAGTCTCCATCTTCAACGATATTCTCAGATTCAATTTCATTAGTTTCGAAACGCAACCCATCATCACAACCAACTTTCAAAATATCTTTAATTATTTCAGCGATTTCGTCCTTATCATTTGATACAGAAGAGCCAAGAAAATCAATATCTTTTGTGGGGCGAGAACGGCTAATATCATGTGCAATAAATAGTAAAGCACCTTTTAGTATCAGGTTTTTAGAATAAATTGATTTGGATAGACGAAAAAGAAAACGTTCTTGCATGTATTGACGTAAAACGCTTTGGTATTCTTTTCCGGTTTGAGCGGAAATATTTCTCAAACGTTCCTTAACAGAAGCTGCTATTTTTTTAATTACTTTTTCAGAAGACATAGATTACCATTTTATCTATGATAGTATTGCTTTAATCATTGGTTCCATTTTTTTCTTTACACCACAAATATCAGCATATTCAAGAAGCTTAGAAATATTCATCTCTTTCCTTTTCTTGAGGTATTCTTTTAGCGATTCAACAACAACATCTTCTCCGAGTTTATTGATGTATCGGAAAAGATCTCCAATAGTTTTTTCTCTATTATAAATTTTTATGATGCCACTTTTTGTGTTAAGAGTTTCAATACCATGATCATAATAGCTATCGGCAAAATAATAGACTCTTGTAGGAGGATAACGAAGAACAAATTTATCGGTATTATTAGGAACTGCTACATATACTTCCGATGGATTGAACGTTGTTAGTTCATAATATGATGCCGCGGAGAGAAGGCATATAACGGCGTTCTTATTTGAATTACAAACATCAGCAAAGCTTCCATGTTCATCCCAAGAAAACTCAATTAGTTTATATAGTCCGGGTCTAACCTTCTCAATAGTTTTTTCCTTTACAGCTTTTGCAATATCGCGTGTTTGGATTCCGGCTTCCCGGAGTTCTTTCATTCGAGAATAACCGTTATTCTTCTCAAAGATTTCTATAATTTTTTTCATTCGTTCACATATTGAATCGTTTACAAGGTAAATATACAACATTTACCTTGTAATTGATTCGTTTTTCTTAGCAAGTAGGAAAGATTTTGAAAGACGAAACAAAGTTTTTAAGCTAAATTCTAATTTTTTGTATCTTTTGGTGGATTTGGGTCGTTGCCATAACTATCCTTGTCTCGAATCTTACCATTTTTTCCGTGAATTACAACTTCTGATTTTTGATGCTTTGCAATTCCTATTGCATCTTTAATAGCTTTTTGTTGAGTTGGTTGGATTGAGGTGGCTTTGGAATTTCCGGCTCCTTTAACAGCCCAGCCATCTTTGTGAGGAACTACGTGTTGATCTTTACCTCTAGACATTTTGAACCTCCTTTTAAGACATAATTAATTCCAGTTTGTTTTTCCAGAATTCCCAATTAGGGAGAAAGTAAGATTGTAATTGGTAAAATTTATTACTGTGATTCGGATACTTAAGATGACATAATTCATGAATGATTACATATTTGATACAATTCTTTGGCGCTTTTATTAATTCTGAATTTAGAATTATCTTTTTACCGGGCGTGCAGCTACCCCAACGCTTTTTCATTTTACGAATTTGAAACGCGCGAGGAATTAATTTCTTAGAATGAAATTCTTTGATCATCTCTCCATATATTTTACCGATGATTAACTTGGCGCGTATATTATACCATTCTTCAATAACATGAATTATTTGTTGTTGATTATGCTGAGGATTAGTGTTGACGATAATATAACCGTTCTGAATTTTCACATTTGGCTGAATTGATTTACGGATTTTTAATTTTAATTGTTTACCAAGATAAAGATGAGTTTCACCATTTATATATTTTCTTGATGGAGTTAACGGTTGTAATCCTTCAAAATAATTTAGCTGCTTTAATATCCAGGGCGCTCTTTTTTGTAACCGTTTTTCAATTTGCTTGCGAGTGGCTTTTAGAGGAGCTTTAATTTCGACAATCATATTAGGGTGAACAGAAATACTAAGCGATTTACGATCTTGGAGAGAAACACAATATTGAATTACCGAGTTGCCATATTTCATTCTAAATGCTTTTTGCATTATATATACCTTTTCTTTGCAACATTCACACACATTTCAACAATTTTATCGATCTCATCAAAGTCTATTTCAATTTGATATTTGTCTTTTAATTCATCGTAGATAAAATCACCAAGATCGATCTTAAGTTTTCCAAGAATAGAATAGTTTGAATCCCAATCGATAATTGGATTACCGTTATCCAAAACGATGGATTTAGTAATATCATCAATAGTGATTGCCGCATCTGTAGAAAATGATTTACACTTTTCTACATCCTCACATTTATCTTTTAAACTCTCGAATGTAATACCATAGAAAGCTTGAGCAATTTCTCTATTGCGAAGAATTTCCGGAATATCTTCGTTTGTATGGTTAACAATTTTATCCGCAACGGTTTTAGTTCTTTTCAATCGTTCGGTTTCATCAATGCGATGCTGGCGGTAATCATCTATGATTTTTTTTAGTATCTCGGACATTTTTTTGTAAAAGATTGGATCTTCATCCCATCTTTCAGTTATTGTCTTTGTAGTTCTACTAGCAATAGTATCAGCTTTGGCAGCTTCGCCAGTAAGTTTTTCAACTTCTTGCTCAAACTTATCTCTATCAAAAATGTTTACTTGATCTGTTATTTTAATAACTTCATCACTTGTTACATGTTTATCAATTAGCTTTTGAACTTGTTGTTCATATTGCCGATAGTCTATTGAATCTGAATAACGAGATTTGACAGAAACACGAAGTTTGAGAAAGAACTTTGCGTCATCTCTATATCGTTGAATAATCCTTTCATCAGTAGTCTCGTGAAAATCCATTGAGGAGAAGGCTATTTTCAACCTTCTGGCAAAGAGAGAAAGTTTATCGTAATAGTTTTGGCGAATAGCATTATCGGATAATAATTGTTCATATGATTCTTCATCATATTTGTTCTTAATTTCTTTGAAGATTGACCAAAGGTCTGAATGAGATTGAGGAAGTTTTGCGATTTCCTCTTTGATGTGAGTTAGTGTTAGTTTTAAGTCTTCTTCATCGAATTCATTTAAGCTGGTATAGGTAGTTAGAGCATCGTCAAGATTTTCAAGAATACCGAAGTAGTCAATAATAAAACCAAAATCCTTCCCGGCATAACGTCTGTTAACTCTTGCAATTGCTTGAAGTAGTGTATGCTCTTTAAGGTTACGAGTAAGATATAGAACTATATTGCGCGGATTGTCAAAGCCGGTTAAGAGTTTATCCACAACAATTATGATTTGAGGATTTGGATTGTATTTGAAATCGTTGCGCAAGCTTTTGTCGTAATTCTTTGCATTTCCATATTTATCAATCATTGTTTTCCAGAATTTTTGAACCCGATCGGTTGGACCACCATAAGCAGTTTCATTTCCTTCGCGATCATCCGGTGGAGAGATAAGAACATCAGAAGAAACTAAACCGATTTCATCAAGATATTCTTTGTATTTAATAGCTGTATCTTTATTAGGAGCTACAAGCTGACCTTTGAATGGCGATTCTTTTCCCCACGTATCATCGAAATGGTTGCTGATATCCCAAGCAATACAATATATTTTTTGATCTGCCAAATTAAGCTGATCTGCTGAAGCAAATTTTTTCTTAAGTTCTAATTTCTGATACTCGTTTAACGGTTCTGATATTTTATTAAAGTAAGTGTCGATAGGTTTTTCGTTTACTTTTTGAATAGCATGACGACCTTCATACAAAAGCGGTATTACCGCACCGTCGGCAACAGCTTCATCAATGGTGTAAGTATCTATCATACCACCAAATTTTGCAGCAGTGCTTTTTTCTTTTTTCATCAAAGGAGTTCCGGTAAAGCCAATAAAGCTGGCATTGGGAAGAGCTTTTCTCATTTTGATTGCAAACTCTCCGTATTGACTGCGGTGGCTTTCATCAACAAGAACAAATATTTCCTTTGATGTTAGTGGAGCTTTTAATTGTTTTATTGCGGCAACGAACTTATTAATGATGGTTGTTAAGATAGCATCATTATTGGACTCTAGGAGATCTGATAATTTTTTACCGCTTGTTGCTTGCTCAACTTCAACAGAACATTTTTTGAATGTGCCATAAATCTGATCATCGAGTTCAACTCTATCGGTTACTAAAACAATCTTGGGATTTACTATTTCTTTATCTAAAATAATTTGCTGTGCCGTCCATACTTGCTCTAAGGATTTTCCGCTACCTTGTGATTTCCAATTTACACCACCGAGCCGTCTTCCATCTTTATCGAATGTTTTAATTTTCTCAAGAGTTTTTTTAACACCAAAATATTGAGGATAACGTGCAATCTTTTTTTCGCCTCCATCAAAGATCATAAACTTGTAAATGAGTTCTAAGAGCCGATCTATTCTACACAAATTATAAATAGCTTCATCTTGATTTGTGATTTGAAGTTCTTCTTTTTCTTGTTCTTCAAAATAATTACGAGCATAATTGAATGGTTCTGTGAATAAACTATTTTTTGTTCTGCAGAAAGCGGTGTGTTTTTAAGTGTATTAAGTTTTTCTATGTAATCATTTTCTTCGTTGGTATTTGGTTTGAATTTTTCTCTCCAAAGTGACCAAAACTCCGAATCGGTTCCATTTGTTGCATACTTAGATGAATTGACCGCGAGACCGATTAATATTTGTGCATATTTATAAAGTGAACGTATTCCATCATCTTGCTGATTGCGTAAATTTTGGGAGATTGCTTGCTCCAACGGTTCTTTTATATGAGGACTTTTACATTCAATAATTACAATTGGAATACCGTTTATAAATAGGACAATATCCGGTCTATAATGATCTTTGCTGCCACTTCTTAAAACAGCATACTCTGCCGTAACGTGAAAAACATTTCTTTCCGGTTTTTGCCAATCGATATAGTTAAGAGTAAAACTTTTTTGTCTTGATCTATAGACTGTTCCAGACTTTTACCAAGTGTGAGCAGATCGTAAATCTGTTGAGCAGCGTTTATATATCCTTCTGTAAGATCTATGTTTTTTAGAGCAGCAACAGCGTAAGAAATATTTGCATCGGAAAAATTATAATCTTTGCCTTTGTATTGAATAGAATTTATTTCATGCAATTGTTTTTTGAGAATATTATCCAGAATAACATTTGAGGATTTACTTCCTCTTTCTTTGAGGGCATCTTCCGGAGAGAGATAAGTAAAACCAAGTTTAATAAGCAGTTGAAGCGCCGGAATTTGGGAAATGTGATCTTCTCTGAATGAAGGAATTTCGTTCATATAAAACCTCGAAAATTTATTCTCTTTATTGGGCTAAAGCCCAAATTATTTTTTTCCCTAAACCACGACCTAAAGGTCGTGGTTAGTAAAATTTTTATTTTGTCTTAACACGAATTTTGCCAGTTAACAGTTTTTGCATTAATCCTTTCTTCTGTCGTTTTAGCAATTCCAATTTTGTTCTGAGCAATTCGATTTCTTTATCAACATTTAATAATGTGGAAGCAATCATCTTTTGTTCATCCACAGCAGGGATAAATATTTTTAGTTTTAGAAGATCTGTTTTATTTAACACTCTATTTCTACCAGCACCACCAGGAGAAATTAATCCTAAGTTATAAGTGAACTGCTTTTGCACCATTAAATATCTAAAGTAGTCAGGTATAAGCTGCTCAGTGTTGAATGTAAAGGTTGGGAAACGGTGAGAGACCAGAGCATGTTCATCTGTTTTATTAACAATAGCAATTGCTCCTTCCCAAGCAAATGTAATATTTATGATTAGATCATTTTCTTTTACTTGGAAGAGTTCGTCCATCATTATTTCTTCGGGATTATTCACTTCTCGCAAAAAGGTTCCCTTACCATGGCTTCTAATTCCGAGCGCGATATATTTATCATTTGGTCGTTCGATAGGTCTACTAACCGATTGCAAACAGATGCTTAATTTCTTTTCCTTCCAATCAGATTTTAGAAATTCTTTAAATCTTTTTTTGCCGGAAAGAAGCTGCTGCATTAAGCCCTTTTTGAGAAGCAGTTTTTGAGAGATAAGATTTTGAGTATTGTAAATGAATTTGTCTTGGGAGATAATAATCTCCGCTATTATTTTTTGCTCATTTAACGGTGGTAAAGGAACAGGTAGTTCTGCAATATCTTCTTGTCCTATTGTTGTCATTGTAGTTGTTTTTGCACAACGCATAAAAAACCTTCGCGCTTTTTCCGACAAGCAATAAAAACGTAAAAAGTTGGGATCAACTAATGATTTGTTTGGACTCACCTTCATTATGTGACCATCATAAGTAACATTGTCAGAGTCTTCTGGGTAAATATTACAGTGGGCAATCCCCTCTAGTTTTAATGATGACCTAGTAAAAAATATATCATCCTTCTTTACTTTATTCCTTAAAAATTCTTCTTCATTAATGCTAAGTTGACTCAAGGTTTGTCTTAATATATGAGGTTCAGTATATAAGTCATAAACATTAATTAATAGATAGCCACTTCCAACTTTTAGAGGATCATTAAAAACACCGTTAGCGATTCCATTTTCTGAGAGATTTATCAGTGTGTCTATTTTCCAATCTTCTGGATATTTATATTTTTTCATATTTGAATACCGAGTTCGACAAGATATTTGGAAATAGTTTTTTGTGTTTTCTTTAGTTCTTCTTCAACCTTAGCAATCTCTGTTTGAACTACGGCAATATCTATTTCTTCTTCCTCTTCAAACTTATCAACGTAGCGAGGTATATTAAGGTTGTAGTCGTTTTCTTCTGTGACTTCTTTATAAGTTGCCCGGTATGAGAACTTATCTTGTGTTTTAAATTCATTGTATGTGGTAACTATTTTATTGATTACCGCTTCGCCAAGAGAATTGTGGTTTTTGTTAGAAACATAATCTTCACTCGCATCAATGAAGAGAATGTCATTAGTCTTCTTCGCCTTATTAAAAATTATTAGAGCTGCGGGAATACCGGTTCCATAAAAAAGATTTGCCGGTAAACCAATTACTGCTTCAAGATGATTGTTGTCAATCATTTGTTGGCGAATTCTTTTTTCAGCACCGCCTCTGAATAAAACGCCGTGCGGAACCACAACGCCAACTTTTCCATTAGTCTCGTGAGCAACTTCAACCATGTGAGAGATGAATGCGAAATCACCTTTACTCTTTGGTGGAACACCGCGCCAGAATCTTTTATATTTATCATTCTCAGCTACATCCGCACCCCATTTATCAAGAGAAAAAGGAGGATTAGCAACAACAATATCAAACTTCATCAACTCATCGTTTTCTAATAACAACGGATTTCTGATTGTATCGCCCCAACGGATGTCTGCACTATCATAATCATGCAAGAACATATTCATTTTGCATAAAGCCCAAGTGCTACCGTTTAATTCTTGTCCGTATAATGAAAAGTTGTTATTACCAATTTCATGTGCAACTTTTATAAGAAGTGAACCGGAACCACAAGTAGGATCGCAAATACGAGCACCGGGTTTGGGTTGTAATAATTTTGCAAGAAGAGTTGCTACATCTCCAGGAGTATAAAACTCACCACCTTTTTTACCGGCATCACTGGCAAAGCGAGAAATTAAATACTCGTAAGCATTTCCAATTATATCTTCTTTACCAATTACAGA